>NZ_JBEZGJ010000048.1:0-40309 GCF_040649965.1 Micromonospora sp. NPDC048843 | reverse complement strand
TGCGGCGCCAGCTCGCGCAGCAGGTCCTCGGCGCGCTGGTACGCCGCTACGGGCACTTCGACACGGCCGAGGACGCGGTGCAGGAGGCGCTGATCGCCGCGGCGCACGGTTGGCCGCGCGACGGCGTACCGGAAAATCCGCGCGGTTGGCTGATCACCGTGGCGTCCCGTCGGCTGACCGACCTGCTCCGTCGCGAGCAGGCCCGGATCCGGCGGGAGAACACGGTGGCCCGGTGGGTGCTCCCGGAGCAGTGGCGCGCCCCCGCCGCCGACCGTCCGCCGGCGGACGCCGACGACACGCTCATCCTGTTGTTCCTGTGCTGCCACCCGGCGCTGTCGGCGGCGTCGCAGATCGCGCTCACCCTGCGCGCCGTGGGCGGGCTGAGCACTGCCGAGGTGGCGCGCGCGTTCCTGGTGCCGGAGGCGACGATGACCCGGCGGATCAGTCGGGGTAAGCAGCGGATCCGTGACAGTGGGCTGCGGTTCGCGCCGCCCACCGGCCCGGAGTGCGCCGACCGGCTCGCCGCCGTGCTGCACGTGCTCTACCTGATCTTCACGGAGGGGTACGCCCGCACCGCCGGGCCCGGGTTGCTGCGCGCCGACCTGACCGCCGAGGCGATCCGACTGACCCGGCTGGTGCGCCGGCTGGTGCCCGAGGACCCCGAGGTCACCGGGCTGCTCGCGTTGATGCTGCTCACCGACGCCCGCGCGCCGGCGCGGATCGGCCCGCACGGCGAGCTGGTGCCGATGGCCGAGCAGGACCGCTCCCGGTGGCGGGCCGACCAGATCACCGAGGGGGTCGAGCTGATCACCGGGGCGCTGCCGCGCGGGGTGGTCGGGGCGTACCAGCTCCAAGCGGCCATCGCGGCCGTGCACGACGAGGCGCCCAACGCGGCGGCCACCGACTGGGCGCAGATCACCGCCCTGTACGAGGTGCTCCTCGGGATGTCCGACAACCCAGTGGTGGCGCTCAACCACGCCGTGGCGGTGGCCATGAGCCGGGGCGCGCCGGCCGGGTTGACGCTGCTCGCCGACCTGGCCGACGACCCCCGCCTGGCCGACGACCCGCGACTGCCGGCCGCCCGCGCCCACCTCTGGGAGCTGGAGGGTGAGCGGGTAGCTGCGCGGGAGGCGTACCGGATGGCGGCGGCGCGTTCGACGAACCTGGCGCAGCAGCGCTACCTGAACGCCCGCGCGGGGGGCCTCGCGGGCGACCCGCCGCCCGCCGGCTGAGCCGCACGGCCCGTGCGGGTCACGGGCGGAGCCGGCCGGCCGTGCGGATCACGGGCTGAGCCGCGCGGCCCGTGCGGGTCACGGGCTGGCGGCCAGGAAGACGAACGCGGCCAGCAGCACCAGGTGTACGCCGCCCTGCAACACGTTGGCCCGGCCGGGCACCACGGTGAGGACGGCGGTCACGGCGGTGAGCGCGAGCAGGGCGAGCTGGGTGCCGCCGAGGCCGAGCAGCAGCGGGCCGTCCAGCCAGATCGAGGCGATCGCGATGGCCGGGATGGTCAGGCCGATGCTGGCCATCGCCGAGCCGAGCGCGAGGTTCAGGCTGGTCTGGACGCGGTCGCGGCGGGCGGCGCGGGCGGCGGCCAGGGTCTCCGGCAGCAGCACCAGCAGGGCGATGATCACGCCGACGAACGCGTGCGGTAGGTTCGCCGCCGCGACCCCGGCCTCGATGGTCGGGGAGACCGTCTTCGCGTCGCCGACCACCGCGACCAGCGCCACCAGCAGCAGGCCCAGGCTGACCATCGCCGCGCGGGTCGTGGGCGGCTTGGCGTGCTCCTCCGTCTCGATGACCTTGCCCCGGCTGTCGACCGGCAGGAAGTAGTCGCGGTGCCGACCGGTCTGCACGAGCACGAACAGCCCGTAGAGCGCCAGCGAGGCGACGGCGGCGAAGGTGAGCTGGGCCGGGCTGAACTCCGGGCCGGGCCGGGCCGTGGTGAAGGTCGGGATGACCAGACTCAGGGTGGCCAGGGTGATCACGGTGGCCAGGGCGCCGCCGGTGCCCTCCGGGTTGAACACCGCGACGCGACGGCGCAGCGCCCCGAGCAGCAGGGACAGGCCGAGTATCCCGTTACAGGTGATCATGACGGCGGCGAAGACGGTGTCGCGGGCGAGCGACTGGGTCTTCTCCGGCCCGCTGATCATGAGCGTGACGATCAGGGCCACCTCGATCACGGTGACCGCGACGGCGAGCACGAGGGACCCGTACGGCTCCCCCACCCGGTGGGCGACCACCTCCGCGTGGTGCACCGCCGCGAGCACAGCGCCGCCCAGCAGCACCGCGACAACCACGATGACGGGCCCAGGCAGGCTCCGCCCCCAGGTGACCATCAATATCAGGACGGCGAGCACAGGTACGACGAACGTCCAGTCGGTCAGGCGGGAGCGAAGGAGGGCGGCCATGCCATACAGAGTGCCAGGTCAAGTGATCATGTGACCACCATCGACGTGGCGACATGCGGCCGAGCGTGGCCTTCACCACGCAAACCCGTAACCCATAGGTTACGCTTCCCGAGTGAACGAGGTGGCCACCGCGATCGCCGACCCGGTACGGCGGCACATCCTGACCCTGCTGCGCGACGAGCCGCTGTCCGCTGGTGACATCGCCCAGCGATTCGTGATCAGCCGACCCGCGATCAGCCGCCACCTACGGCTGCTTCGCGAGAGCGGTCTGGTGCACGACGAGATGGTCGGCCGCCAGAGGATCTACCGACTCGATCCGCGCCCGCTCGCTCCGCTGGTCGACTGGCTCGCCGCGCTCGCAGCGACCGACCGGTGGGAGCGGCACCTCGACGCACTGGAGACCGAGGTCTATCGCACCCGCCGAGAGCGCCGCAGCCGCGGCCCGGCGGAGCACCGAAGGGAGCACACGGCATGACCCGCACACCCGCCGGACGCCTGTTTCACACCGACACCGGCCACGATCTCGTCCTCACCCGAACCTTCCGCGCCCCGGCGGCGGACGTCTGGGCCAGCCTGACCGAGCCCGAGCGCACGGCCCGCTGGTTCGGCCCGTGGGAGGGCGACGCCGGGCCCGGACGGACCATCCGGGTCCAGATGGCGTACGAGGAGCAGCAGCCCTGGTGTGAGGTACTCATCGACGCGTGCGAACCGCAGCAGCGCCTCGCCGTGTCGATGATCGACAGCTACGGGACCTGGCTGCTGGAGATGGTGCTGACCGAGACCGACGGCAGCACCGAGCTGCGGTTCGTCCAGCATCTCACCAGTGTGGAGGGCATCGCCGAGGTCGGCGCCGGCTGGGAGTACTACCTGGACATGCTGGTCGCCTCCCGGGACGGCTCGCCCCGCCCGGAGTTCGACGACTACCACCCGGCGATGCAGCCCTACTACCAAGGGCTGGCCGCCGCGGCCGGCTAGGGGTCGAGGGCCCGCCGCAGCTTGGCGAACTCGGCGGTCAACGCCGGCAGCGGGAAGTGCGCGTTCAGGCCGCTGGGGTTCGGCAGCACCCAGACCTGGGCCGGCCCCAGCCGGTCCGGTCGCGGGCCCAGCCCGGCCTTCGGTCGGGCGAAGGCGATCCGGTACGCGCTCACCCCGAGGATCGCCACCCAGCGCGGCCGGTAGCGTTCGGCCTTCACCGCCAACCCGGTCACACCGGCCACCACTTCCTCCGGGGTCAGCTCGGCGGCGCGGGCGGTGGCCCTGTTGCTCAGGCTGGTGATGCCCAGGCCCTGCCGCAGCAGCTCGTCGCGTTCCCACGAGTGCAGCTGGCGATCGGTGAAGCCGGCTCCGTGCAGGGCCGGCCAGAATCGGCTGCCCCGTCGGGCGAACGGCTCCCCCACGGCGGCCGAGTAGAGGCCCGGGTTGTAGCCGCAGAACAGCACGCGCAGCCCGGGGCCGATGATGTCCGGCAGACCCCGGCCGGCCGCCGCAGACACCTCCTGCGGGGTCGGCCGCCGCGCCGGCCCCGCACGCTCAGCGTCCACTCCACTGATCCTGCCGTACGCCCCGGTGCCGGACCCGGCGGACGGCTTGACACCCTCAACGGATGCAGTCAACCGACCACCTCGCCGCCAGCCGTTACGCGCGGATGCGCTGGAACACTCCGCTCTCGCCGGAGCACGCCGCGTTGCTGCTGCAACGGCTCGACGTCCGCCCCGGCGCGCGCGTACTCGACCTCGGCTGCGGCTGGGGTGAGCTGCTGCTGCGGGCGGTCGCCGCCGGCGGTGTCTCCGGTCCGGTCGCGACGCGGGGCGTCGGCGTCGACACCGACGAGGGCGCGCTCGCCCGAGGGCGGCGGCTGGCCGCGGGGCGGTCATTGAACCGGCACGTCGCCTTCGTGATGGGGGAAGCGGCGGCCTGGCATGAGCCGGCCGACCGGGTCCTCTGCATCGGCTCGGCACACGCCTTCGGCGGCACCGAGGCCGCCCTCGACGCCCTCGCCGCAGTGGTCCGGCCCGGTGGGCGGCTGCTGTTCGGTGACGCGTACTGGGAGCGGCCCCCCACGGCGGAGATCGCCGAGGTCTTCGGCCCGGAGGTCCCGACCCTGCCCGGCCTGGTCGAGGCCGCCCGTCAGCGGGGCTGGCGGTTGCTGCACCTGAGCACCGCCGATCAGCGGGAATGGGACGACTTCGAGTCCACCTGGCTCGCCGGCCGGCAGGAGTGGCTGCTGGCGTACCCGGAGGATCCCCGTGCGGCCGAGGTCCGCGCGGAACTCGACGACCGGTTGTGCCAGTACGTCGGCGGTTACCGGGGTGTCCTCGGCCTCGGCTATCTCGTCCTCGGGCGCTGACCGTCCGCAGTTGACGCCGCTGGCTAGGCTGCGCGTGGTGAGCGCCGGATCTCGTCTCGCCCTGCCCTGGCGGATCCTCGTCGTGTCCGCCGCCGCCGTGCTGGTGTGGCTGTTCCTGGGCGTCCTGCTCGATCGTGACTACGACCGGCCCACCCATGCGGTCGGGGCGGTTCTCACCACCGCGCTGGTCGTACCCCTGGTGGTCGTCGCCCGTCGCGTCCTGGACCGACGGCCGTGGGCCGGCCTCGGGTTGCCGTCGCTGCGCGCCGGCTGGCGGCGTCTGCTGTTCGGCATGGCCTGCTGGCTCGTGCCCGCCGCTGTGGGGTTCGCACTCTGCCTCGGTCTCGGCTGGGTCGAGATCAGTGTCCGGACGTCCGTCGGGGACGTGCTGCGGGTGGCGGCGCTGCTGGTCGTGCTGGTTTTCCTGAAGGAGGCGCTGCCGGAGGAGCTGATCTTCCGCGGGTACCTGCAACACAATCTCGCCACCCGGCTGCCCGCCTGGCAGGCGACCATCGGGCAGGCGGTGCTGTTCACAGTGTTCGGGTTCCTTACCGGGGCGGCGAGGTCCGTCGACCGACTGGCGCTCTTCTTCGTCTTCGCGCTACTGCTGGGCGCCTTCCGCGCCGCCACCGGCGACATCTGGGCCGGCATCGGCCTGCACGTCGCGTTCCAAACTGTCGCTCAGCTGTTCGGCGACGTCGGGGCGGTCTTCGACGTGGTCGGCGCGGACGTCCTGGGCGTGGTGGCCATGGGGGCCATCCCGTTCTCAGTGAGCTGGTTGGTCCTGCGACACCACTACCGGGACCGCCTGAACTGGCGCGCCCTCGCACCCGAGCCGGTGCGTTGAAGGGCTGAAGCCTGGGCGTTTGGCCCACCGGCCCGACCGGCGTGGGGAAGAGTGGCGGGCGAGAGCTGTCGTCGACCAGCGAGCGACGGCACGGCGTCGTGCGGAGGTTCTTCGGATGAGCGACACGTCTTCGGCCACGCCCGTTCGCAACGTGGTCCTGGTCCACGGCGCGTACGCCGACGGCTCGTCCTGGTCCGACGTCATCCCGCTGCTACAGCGGGCCGGGCTGACGGTCACCGCGGTGCAGAACCCGCTGACCTCCCTGGCCGACGACGTCGCGGCCACCAACCGCGCCCTCGACCGCCAGGACGGCCCGACGGTGCTGGTGGGCCATTCCTGGGCCGGCACGATCATCAGCGAGGCCGGCAACCACCCGAGGGTCACCGCCCTGGTGTACGTGGCGGCCCGCGCGCCGGACGCCGGCGAGGACTACAACGCGCTCGCGGCGAAATATCCCACGCCGCCAGCGAACGCCGGCCTCGTGCACCACGACGGGTACGCGCAGCTCAGCGAGAGCGCCTTCCTGGCCGACTTCGCCGGTGGAATCGAGGAGGCCCGCGCCCGCGCCTTGTACGCGGTGCAGGGCCCGATCGCCAAGGACCTCTTCCAGGGCCGCACGACCACGGCCGCCTGGCGGGATCGGCAGTGCTTTTACTCGATCTCCACTCAGGACCGCACTACAGCGCCGGAGCTGGAGCGGTTTCTGGCCGATCGGATGAACGCCACGACCATTGAGGTCGAATCATCGCATCTGGCCATGGTCACGCACCCGGAGACGATCGCCGACCTCATCCTGATGGCGACCCGCGGCACCCGCAGTCCCGCGTAGGGCCGCAGTGGTTGGCCGCGCGACGGCCAGCCGCAGCGCCACGAGGTGCCCGGCGAGCTGTTCTCGATCTTCGTCGATGGCCATACACCGACCATACGTCATACGTCTCACCTCAGCACCTCCGCCGGCCACGCACGGGTGCGCTCGGCCCGGAGCGCCTGGGCTTGACGGGGCGTAGACATCGGAGGTTTACTGCGTCAACGATGCCAGTCGATGAATTTTGATCGTCCAATGTGGGTGCTCTCCGTCATCGGCTGGTTTCAGCAAGCCCACCCCTGCACCCCCACCACCCCGCACCACCTCAGCCGAGCATCGGCGGCCCGGCTTCCGCACCACCGCCATCGCGGCCTCCGGCCTAACCGTGTGCACAGCCTGAGGTCGACGCTCAGCAGAGGAGCAAGACCATGCGTTCCCGTCCCCGCCTGTTGGCACTCGTCACCGGCCTGGCCGTCATGTTGGCCAGCCTGGTGGCACTGCCGACCCCCGCCTCGGCGGCACCCCTGACCAAGGTCCTGGTGTTCAGCAAGACCGCCGGGTTCCGGCACTCGTCCATCCCCAACGGCATCGCCGCGATCCAGCAGCTCGGCTCGGCCAACGGCTTCACAGTGACCTCGACCGAGGACGCCGCCCAGTTCACCACCTCCAACCTGGCCCAGTACCAGGCGGTGGTCTTCATGTCGACCACCGGCGACGTCCTCAACGCCAGCCAGCAGAGCGCGTTCGAGTCGTACATCGCCGCCGGTGGTGGCTACGTCGGCGTGCACGCCGCAGCCGACACCGAGTACAGCTGGCCGTGGTACGGCTCGCTGGTCGGAGCATGGTTCGACTCGCACCCAGCGATCCAGAACGCCACTGTGAAGATCGAGGACCAGACCAACCCCTCGACCGCCCACCTCGGGACCACCTGGGTCCGCTCCGACGAGTGGTACAACTACCGCACCAACCCCCGGTCCAGCGCCCGGGTGCTGGCCAGCCTCGACGAGTCGTCCTACAGCGGCGGCAACATGAGCGGCGACCACCCGATCACCTGGTGCAAGGCGTACGGCGGCGGGCGTGCCTGGTACACGGGCCTCGGGCACACCGAGGCGTCGTACACCGACCCGAACTTCACCCGGATGCTGCTCGGTGGCCTCCAGGTCGCCGCGGGCTCCGTGACTGCCGACTGCTCGCCGCGCACCACGACCCCGCCGCCCACCGCCAGCGGCTCCACCCTGCGGGCCCGCGCCAACAACCAGTACGTCAGCTCCCCCAACGCCAGCACCCCGCTGATCGCCAACAAGACCTCGGTGGGCACCACCGAGCGGTTCGACCTGGTGAACCTCGCCAACGGCAACGTGGCGCTGCGCGCCAAGGGCAACGGGCAGTTCGTCGCCGCCGAGAACGCCGGTGCCGCCGCGCTGATCGCCAACCGGGCCACCGCCGGTGCCTGGGAGACCTTCCAGCTGGTCCGCAACTCCGACGGCACTGTGAGCCTGCGGGCCACCGTGAACAACCGTTACGTCGCCGCTGACAACGGTGGCGGGTCCCCGCTGATCGCCAACCGGACCTCCATCGGTCAGTGGGAGAAGTTCGACCTGGTCACCACCAACTGACCTGGTCCCCCCGCTCGTCTCCACCACCCCACCTGGTCGTGGTGCGCCCCCGCGCGCCCGTCCACCGGTCGTCGAGAAAGGACGATCATGCTCTCGTACCCCCGGCGCTGGCCCCGGGCGCTCTTCGCGGCGGTCCTCACCGTCGCGAGCGCGGCCCTCGCTGTGGCTGCACCGTCCACCGCCCAGGCGGCGGTGATCCCCGCCTCCGACTATCAGCAGGTCAAGCTCGCCACCGGCTCGGGCGAGCTCGGTGAGGCCATGTCCCTGGCCGTCCTGCCGAACCGCTCGGTGCTGCACACCGCCCGCAACGGTGTTCTGCGGGTGACCGACGTGGCCGGCAACACCAAGGTCTCCGGCACCCTGTCGGTCTACACCCACGACGAGGAGGGGTTGCAGGGCGTCGCCGTCGACCCGAACTTCGCCAGCAACCGGTGGATCTACCTGTACTACTCCCCCACGCTGAGCACCCCGTCCGGGGACGCCCCGACCACCGGCTCACAGTCTGACTGGGACCGGTGGAAGGGGCACCTGCGGTTGTCGCGGTTCACCCTCAACAGCGACGACACGCTCAACCTGGGTAGCGAGAAGATCGTGCTCCAGGTCGCCAACGACCGTGGGCAGTGCTGCCACGTCGGCGGTGACCTGGACTTCGACGCCGCCGGCAACCTGTACCTGACCACCGGCGACGACACCAACCCGTTCGAGTCGTCCGGCTACGCGCCACTTGACGAACGGACCAACCGCAACCCGCAGTTCGACGCCCAGCGCTCGGCGGGCAACACCAACGACCTGCGGGGCAAGGTGCTGCGGATCAAGCCGCAGGCGGACGGCACGTACACGATCCCGTCGGGCAACATGTTCGCGCCCGGCACCTCGGGCACCCGCCCGGAGATCTACGCGATGGGTCTGCGCAACCCGTTCCGGATGAGCGTCGACAAGGCGACCGGTGTCGTCTACCTCGGCGACTACGGCCCCGACGCCGGGTCCACGAACTCGAGCCGTGGCCCCTCCGGTCAGGTCGAGTTCAACCGCATCGCGGCGCCCGGCAACTACGGCTGGCCGTACTGCACCGGCAGCAACACCAGCACGGAAACATACAATGAATACACCTTCCCGTCCGGGCCGTCGCAGTCCAAGTACAACTGCTCGGGTGGGCCGACCAACAACTCGTTCCGCAACACCGGGCTCGGCACGCTGCCTGCGGCGAAGCCGGCCTGGATCAAGTACGCGGGCGACTCCGGTTCACCGTCGGAGTTCGGCAGCGGCTCGGAGTCGCCGATGGGTGGGCCGGTCTACCGGTACGACGCCTCGCTCAACTCCAGCATCAAGTTCCCGTCCTCGCTGAACGGTCAGTTCTTCGCCGGTGAGTACGGCCGCCGCTGGATCAAGGCCATCGCTGTCAACTCCGACGGCTCGCGCGGGGAGATCTCCAACTTCCCGTGGACCGGCACCCAGGTCATGGACATGGCCTTCGGCCCGGACGGTGCCCTGTACGTGCTGGACTACGGCACCGGCTCCAACAACCAGGCGCTCTTCCGGATCGAGTACATCGGTGGCGGCAACCGCAGCCCGATCGCTGTCGCCTCGGCGAACCCCACGTCGGGGGCCAACCCGTTGACCGTCAACTTCTCGTCGGCCGGCAGCTCCGACCCGGAGGGTGGCGCGCTCAGCTACCTGTGGACCTTCGGCGACGGCACCACGTCGACGGCGGCCAACCCCACCAAGACGTACACCACGAACGGCTCGTACAGCCCCACCCTGAAGGTCACCGACCCGACCGGCCTGTCCGGCACGGCGAGCCTGATCGTCACAGTGGGCAACACCGCACCGACGGTGTCCCTCACCTCGCCCACCGACGGTCAGCTGTTCACCTTCGGTGACACGGTGCCGTACCAGATCTCGGTGAGCGACCCGCAGGACGGCACCATCGACTGCTCCAAGGTGAGCCTGACGTACGCGCTGGGCCACGACAGCCACGCCCACCAGATCACCTCGAAGACCGGGTGCAGCGGCACGATCACCGTCCCGACCGACGGTGAGCACGACTCGGCGGCCAACATCTACGGGGTCTTCGACGCCGCGTACACCGACAACGGTGGGCTCACCACGCACAGCATCAAGACGCTGCAACCGAAACACCGCCAGGGTGAGCACTTCAGCGCCCAGTCCGGTGTCCAGGCCACCGACCACACCAACGCCGAGGGTGGCCGCACGGCCGGGTTCATCGAGAACAACGACTGGATCTCCTACCAGCCGTACAACCTGTCCAACGCGAACCGGTTCACCGCGCGGGTCTCGTCGGCCGGCGCCGGCGGCACCATCGAGGTTCGCGCAGGGTCGGCCACCGGATCCCTGCTGGGCACCGCCACGGTGCCGGTGACCGGTAGCTGGGAGACCTTCGTCGACGTCTCCACCGCCATCAGCAACCCGCCCAGCGCGTCGACCACTCTGTACCTGGTCTTCAAGGGTGGCTCGGGCAACCTGTTCGACGTCGACGCGTTCACCTTCACCACCGGTACCACCACCCCCAGCGGGGGGATCACGCTGAGGGCGCAGGTGAACAACCAGTACGTGTCGGCCGTCGGCACCAACCCGCTGATCGCCAACAAGGCCAGCGTCTCGACGACCGAGCAGTTCGACAGGGTGGACGCCGGCAACGGCAACATCGCCCTGCGGTCGCGCGCCAACGGGCTGTACGTCTGCGCCGACAACGCCGGCGCCAATCCGTTGATCGCGAACCGCACGACGATCGGACCGTGGGAGACGTTCCAGATCATCAACAACTCCGACGGGACTGTCGGTCTGCGGGCTCTGGCCAACAACCAGATCGTGGCCGCCGAGAACGCCGGGGCCGGATCACTGATCGCCAACCGGACGTCGGTCGGGTCCTGGGAAAGGTTCGTCCTGACCACCAGCTGACGCGCACGTGATGGGGCCCGGCCTGGGCGGTGACCAGGCCGGGCCCTACCGTGTGAAGTAGGCGGCGCTCTGCTGATCCGCCGGGTAGTAGGACTCCACAGCGATCTCCTCGACGGTGACGTCCATCGGGGTGCCGAACGTGGTGATGGTCGAGAACAGCCGCAGCTCGCGTCCACCGATCCGCAGGATCATCGGGATCACCACGTCGGCGTCGACCCGTTGGTCCGGCGGCTCCTCGGGCAGCGGGCTCAGCAGTTCTTGGTAGAGCGCCGTGAGTTCCGGGTCGGGCGCGGCGGCGAGCTGGCGCGAGATCCGGCTGCGGAACACCGCCCGTACGTCGGCCAGGTTGACGACCAGGGGGGCGAGCCCGCGCGGGTGCAGGCCCAGCCGGACCAGGTTCACCGGTGGCCGCAACAGGTCGGGCGCCGCGTACGCGAAGAACGGGTCGACCGCGCGGTTGGTCAGCACGATGTTCCACCGGCGGTCGAAGACCAGCGCCGGGTACGGCTCGTGCGCCCGGAGCACCCTGCGGACCGCGTCGAGGGCACCCGACAGGGCGGCGTCGTCGAGCGGGCGCTGCGCGTACCGGGGTGCGAAGCCGGCGGCGAGCAACAGCTGGTTGCGATCACGCAGCGGCACGTGGAGCTGGTCGGCGAGCCGGAGGATCATGTCGGCGCTCGGCGTGGACCTGCCGGTCTCGACCAGGCTGACGTGCCGAGCCGAGACATCCGCGGCGATCGCCAGGTCGAGTTGGCTGAGCCCTCGGCGCTTACGCCACTGCCGCAGGAGTTCCCCGACCGCATACACGATCATGAGCCTACTCATCGTCGCCCGGGACGCCATGAAGTGCGATGTCATCGACAAGCGCATGAGGGCGGGCAAACACTTGCGGCCATGACCACCGAGAACAAGAGCATCGTCGGGCGTGCGTTGGCGGGGCTGGTCGACACCGGCGACGTCGACACGCTCGCGTCTTGCCTGAGCGAGGACTTCACCCATCACCGGTCGGATGCGACGACATCGACCGGGGCGCAGTGGCTCGCCGCGGTCCGCGCCGCGCTGGGCCCGACCGCCGGCATGCGGGTCGACATCCTGCACCTGCTGGCCGATGGTGACCACGTCGTCGTGCACTCGCGACGCCGACTCCCCGGTGGAGGGCCGGAGATCGTGGTGGTCGACATCCTGCGGATCGCCGACGGACTCATCGCGGAGGTGTGGGAAATCATCGAACCGGCAGGCCAGGCGGCCGCCAACGGCGCGTGGTGGGACGCGGTCGCCTAGATCGGGAAGCGGCCGTGACGCCAGTGCCAGTGGCCGCCGGCCCGCAGGTGGTCGATGATCGCGCGCTGGAGCACCGTGCGGCGCGGCAGCTCGTCGAGTGGCGTGGTCAGGGTCCGGAACCCGAACCGCAGGACCTCGATGTCGGCATCCGGCCCCGCCGACTCGTCGTAGGGCTCCAGCTCGAACCGGCGCTGGAACCGCACGATGTTGGAGTCCTCGGGAAGGTACTCCCGCAGTTGTGGGTCGAGCAGCCACGAGGCGCAGGAGAACGCTGTGTAGCGCTCGTCGGGGAAATGCCGGGGGAAGAACGCGCGGGCCTCGTCGAGGGACGCCGCGACCGCCTCCGAGGTCAACGGCCCCGAATCGGGGACGTGTAGGCCGATGGCGCCGTCGCCACGCTGGTGCTGTAGCCGGCCCAGCTCGTAGACGCTGCCGCGCGAGTGCAGTGTCAGCCAGCTCTGCATGATCGGCCAGCCCTCGCCGCGCATCCGTCGGTCGATGGCGAGGTTGCGGCCCAGATCGGCCAGGGTCACCCAGGTCACGGCCTCGGGGACACCGTGGTCGCTGTGGTACCCGCGCACCACGTCGACCAGGGCCAGGTACGCGTACACGTAGAGGTGTCGCCACGCGGGCCCGCGCTCGCGCGGCAACTCCGGGCCGGGCGAGAGCCACTCGTAGCCAGCGAGGTCGGCGCGGACCAGGGCGGTCGAGCGGTCGAGCAGCCAGCGCAGCTCCGGGGTCCAGAGCGGAGAGTCCGGGTCGGGCCAGCCCGCCATGACCTCGGCGGCGTCGTCCGGGCGCACGGCGAGCCGGTCGAGGATCGCGGGCGCGTCGGCCTTGGCTGGCAACGGGGCTGACGGCCCGTCACCGGCGAGCCGGTGCACGCGGTCGACCTCCTCGACGGGCACCCCGAGCCGGGCGGCGATGGCGTCCAGATCCACGCCGACGACCCTACCGGCCGGCGGGCTTCTCAGGAGTCCGCCGGCACCCCGGCGTCGAGCTGCCCGATCATGGGCGCGAGGAGGTCGTTGAGCTCCCGGGCCAGCACCGCCACGGCCCGGCGCGCGGCTGCGGCGACCTCGTCGTCCGGACCGTCGGGCGTTGGCGGCAGGTCGTCCAGCGGGACCGGCGCCTCCACCTGGAGCAACGCGCGCAGATGCGGGCGGCGCGTCTGGTCCTGCTCGGTGGGTGTGGTGAACTGGCCGAACAGCTGGGGCCAGTTCTGCCAACCACGGTCGCGCTGCCACTGCTTGGTCCAGGTCAGCTCGGCCGGCCAGCGGGACGCCACTGTCACCGCGCAGACCAGGCTGCCGTCCCATGGGCTACGCGCGCAGGTCGCCGAGATGATCCGCCGGTGCCAGCGCACGAAGCCCGGCGACAGCTCGGTGGCCAGCCGCCAGGCGGTCACCGCGAACGCCACGGGCGCGAAGTCACCCCAGGTGTCGGCGAACTCGTCGATCCGACGAAACACCTCGGCCTCGTACCGGCCGCTCCCGTCGGTGCCGTGCTCGCGGTCGAACTGCTCGTCCAGCCAGAAGGCGCGCGGTTCCGGCATCCTCAACCCCGTTTCACAGCGATGGCGTTCCGTACCTCGAACCTATGCCAATGTCGGGGTTGCGGACGCCATCCCCGCCCGTTGTCAACCTGCGCTCCGAGCGAGGTGGCGGCAACCCGCCTCAGCCGACGAAGACGCAGAAGGCGTGCCCGGCGAGGTCGGCGTACACGTGCAGGGGCTCGTCCGGGTCGTTGATGCGGTCGCACAACAGCCGACCGCCGAGGCGCAGCACGCGCTCATGCTGAACCAACAACTCCTCGACGCCCTTGCCGCAGCGGCAGCGGCTTGACAAAGGGCGGGTTCCAGAGTGGACGATGCACCGTGCGAATTCTTGTGGTGGGTGGCAGCGGCCTGATCGGCGCTCACGTCGTGGACGTGCTTCGGGAGCGTGGCCATGCCGCGACCACTGTGGCGCGCAGCGCCCAGCCGGGCGTCGACCATCTGCTCGATGTCGGCTCCGCCTCGATCGAGGACCTGCGGCCGTTGCTCGCCGGGCACGACGGCGTCGTGTACGCCACCCGCACCGAGGAGCAACGACCGCTGCCCAAGCCGATCTACCCCGAGTTCCGCCGCGACAACGTCGACCCGGTGGTACGCCTGTTCACCGCCGCCCGCCTCGAAGGTCTCACCCGTGGCGTCGTGATGGGCTCCTACTACACCTACTTCGACAGGCTCCACCCGCAGTGGCGCCTCGCCGAACGGCACACGTACATCCGGTGCCGCCTGGAGCAGGCCCGGGAGGGACGGGCGGCCGCCGGCGAGGGCCTGCCGGTCGCCGTACTCGAACTGCCCTTCGTCTTCGGCCGGGCTGGCGACCGACTGCCCAACTGGGCCGGCCCGCTGGACCGGTGGGCCCGCTCGCGTACCCCGCTGGTCGCCCCGGCCGGCGGCAGCGCCGCCGCCTCCGCCCGCAGCGTGGCCGAAGTCGCGGTCGACGCCCTGGAGCAGGCCAGCGACGCGGACATCCCGGTCGCCGACGAGAACCTCACCTGGACCGACATGATCGGGCGCATCGCCGAGGCAGTCGGTCGGCGCCGCCGGGTCACGCGGATGCCGTCCGGCGTCGCGAGCGCCGCCCTGCGACTGGGCGGCGCGCTACAGTCCCTCGGGCGCAAGGAGTCGGGCGTCAACCCCACCTACCTCGCCGACCTCCTGCTCGCCGAGCTGTTCATCGAACCGACGAGCGGTCGACCGCTGGACCCAGCGCTGCGCGAGACCTTCCCCGCCGCCTAGCAGCCTGGCCGTCGCTGCGACGGTCGGGCCAGATATGCGCTCTTGGCGTCGGGTGAGAACCCGCAGGCCCGGTAGAAGGCGTGCGTCGCAGGCGCGCGCGAACCTGTCATCAGCATGGCCTTGTAGCAGCCCGCATCCCAGGCGGCCTGGAGTGTGCCGGCCATGATCAGCCGACCCAGGCCGGTGCCGCGCCGCGACTCCTCGACGACGACGTTCTCGATGACCGCGTACGGCGACGCCGACCGGGTGAGGTTCGGGATCACGTTGAGGTACGTCGTGGCGACGACGACTCCATCCACTTCGAGAACGAAGAGACGCAGCGCCGGCGAGCCCAGGATCTGCTGGAAGGCCGCGACGTCAGATCCGTCGCGCAACACCGGATCGTCGGGATTCAGTTGCCGGTAGAGGCCGATGATCTGCTCGAAGTCGTCCGACAGGGCCGCACGGAACATGGCTGAAGCCTAACCAACAGTGGCTCAGATCGGGGCCTGGCACTCGGCGCATGACCCCGTGGGCGGCCCTAGCTGTGGACCACCCTGCTGGTCAGGCGATTCAAGGTTAGTTCCAGATCTGCTGCATGGCGGCCCGGCACATTTTCGGTCACGGCCCCGATAAACAGTACGACACGGGGGGATCCGGGCGACGCGCGGCCCGGATCAGAGATTCGTCTCGCTCCGCGAGGAGTCGGGCGCTGGATGGCCCGCTCCGGAGCGGGCCATCACGGGTCGCACTGTTCCGGGGATGTCGACCGAGTGATCCGGGGAGGGGGTGATTGACATGCAGAAGTCGAGCAGCACGCTCAACCGACTCGGCTCGGAGAAGCGGGCCGAACCGATGGTTAAGTCCGTGGGTTGCGGCATTTGCTGGGCCAGCGGCTGGGCGCCGTTCGTCGCGGCGTGCTTGGGGCCGCCGCCGTACTCGCAGGCCATGTGACCGATTCCGGCCGGCCGTTCGGGGCGGGCGTGACGCCCGCCCTGGACGGCCGGAGCCGTACCTCTTCGGACGACGAGATCCCGCCAGTCCCGGACCACACGGTGCCGACCCAGCTGCCGGGCCGACGGCCGGCCAATCCCGAGGGAACCCTTATGACAACCGCGCTTTCCCACGCGTCCGGTGACTCGGTCGCCGGCACCGCTGACCCACCATCGCCTGACTGGGGCATTCACCTGCAACCCGTCGGTGGGCTGTTGGTGGATCGCAACAGCCTGAACTACGTACGACTGTCCAGCGAGGCGCTGGAGATCGCCCTCCAACTGGCACGGACGCGCAGCGTGGCCCGCACCGCCCGGATCCGGGCCGGCACCTCCCGCCGTGACCCGGACGAGGTTCAGGCGGAGATGGTCGAGGCACTGAACGGATCGTGGTTGACCTCCTCCTGGCTCAACGGGGCGCTCGACCAGCCCCTGCGGGTGTCTGGCTCGACCGACGCGTACCTGCCGCTACTGGCGTCGCTCCAACTCACCAACCGGTGCAACCTCAGCTGTTCGTTCTGTTACGCGAGTTCCGGGCCCGCCCTGCCCGGCGAGTTGACCGCCGACGACTGGGTCAAGGTGCTGGAGCGGCTGGCCCAGTCCGGGATCGCGGCCGTGACCCTCACTGGTGGTGAGCCGACCATCGCCCGGGACTTTCGGCGCATCCTGGCGACCGCCACCGCGCTGATCGACCACGTCGACATCTTCACCAACGGCTTGCACTGGTCGGACGAACTGGTCGCGATGGCAGCCGCCTGCGGCAACATCCGGGCCCAGATCAGCATCGACGGACGCGCCGAACGGCACGATCTCATCCGGGGGCGGGCCGGGGCCTACAACGAGTCGCTGCACACGATGCGACGCCTTTCCGCAGCAGGGGTACCAGTGATCGTCGCGATGACGGTGACCCCCGCGAACTACCAGGACGTCGCCGCCGTCGTCTCCGACGTGGACAGCGCCGGCGCCCGACTGTTCCGGGCAGGTCGGGTGGTACCAGTGGGCAGGGGCGACCAGGACGGGTTCGGACTGACACCGGATCAGGTCGCCGATGTGATCCGGCAGTTCCAGGAGACACGCCACCTCAACCTCGAGTCGCTGGGCTGGGACCAGTGCGCGGATCTCGGTGAACAGTTGGCGCCGATCGGGCTGCCCGTCGAGTTCCTCACTCCCGGCTACCTGAGTTGGCACGTCCGTGCCGATGGCCAGGTGACCCCGTGCCAGATCGAGGCGGAGTCCCTCGGTCGGATCCTCGCCGAGCCACTCGAGCTGATCGGGGAACCGGGTCGGCTGGCCACCGTCCGGTCCACTGCCCGAGGTTGCCGCTGTATCCAGCGGCTGAATCCCACCGAAGACGTTGACCTGCCGTTCGGTCTGACGCCGGGGCCGTCGGTCCGCATGGACGCGGCGACCGGCGGCTGCTGTGGTACGGCGCGCTGCGGCTCGGGGTGCGGCGATGACTGAGAGTGTTGTTCTGGCCGTTGTCGGTCTGCTGTTCGGTGCGCTGTTCATCGTCCTACGGACCCGGGCGTACCCCACCGAGCCGATGCCCCCGGTGATGGACGCCGCGGCCGCGACGGATCAGGCGGCGGCGACGGTACGACGCCTCTGCGGTCTCGACGTCACGGGCTGGCGCTCCTTCGCCGTCCTGCACTTCGATGGCATCGTCGACCGGTTGCACCACCTCGGGCTCGTCGCCCGGCAACGGGAGTTCCTTAACGGGTGGGGTCTACAGGGCTCGTGGCGGGTCCGCTTCATTGGCGCCGACGGCAGCGTCCTGGTCGGACTCTCACCCCGGGGCGATGTCGTGCTCTTCGAACTCGCCGGTGATCTGCGCGGCCGGGTGCTCGACCGCGTCGTACCTGCCCGACCGGGCGACGGCACGGATCGGGGCGGCGACGGCCGTGTGGCGCCGGGCACCGGCGACGACAAGGGGCTGCGACAGCGGCTCGGCGTCCCCGACGGGGTCTGGGCCGGGGCGGAGCCGGTGGGCGCCGGGTACTGGACCCGTGAGGACGAGTCGACCGAGCGTACCCGCCGGTTCCGGGCGACCAGTCCGGACGTCCGGATCGAGTTCGAGGTGGAGTCACTCGGCGCGACGGTGCTGCGCGTCGACTCCCTGGTGGAGTTGACCAACGAGCAGATACCGGCACTCGAGCGGGCCGAGCAGCGGGAAGTCCTCGCCGGTGCGGGAGCGCTGCTCGGCTCGGTGCTGGCACTGGTCGGCGGGGTGGCCCTCCTCGCGTTCGCCGGTGGTACGGCGCAGGCGTCGTTGGCCGCAGTGTTGGCGGTGCCCGTCCTGCTGGCGGTCCTCTTCGGTGAGGGCGGCCGGTTCCGATACACGGCGGTGCACGGTTACGAGGGGACGCAATCATGGGCGTCCTTCAGGGCGATCAACGCGCTCACGTCGGCGGTGACGGCGGTGACCATGAGTGCCGTGGTGGTGGTCGCCGCCCTGGCCGGCTCACTGGTCGCCCAGCGGGTCGGGATGCCCACAACCTCGGATCTTGGTCGGCAAGTTATCTGGGGCGCCTGCCTGGCAGCGATCTGGCTGGGACTCGCCGCGGCCGGGTACGCGCTCTTGCGTCGGACGGGACTCGCCCGGGTCTCTCCGAACCCGGACCGACGTTCGTTGCGTACGGTCGGAATGGACCTGCCCCACGTGCTCTCGCTGACCGCGCAGAGTTCGATCGGCGAGGAGGCGGTCTTCCGGCTCCTCGCGGTGCCGGTCGTACTCTGGCTGACCGGTCAGCCGTTGCTCGCCGCCCTGGTCGCCGCGGTGCTGTGGGCCGGTACGCACAGCGGGAGCATGGTCCGCCCGCGGTGGATCCGATTCGCCGAACTGACCCTCATCGGCGTGACGTTGGGGCTCGTGGCCATCGAGATCGGGATCGTTGCCGCCCTGGTCGCGCACGCACTCTACAACCTCGTCGTGCTCAGCGCCCCGCTGCTCGGCGTCGACTCCGGCCGGCGGCGGGTCGGCGAGGAGACGCCGACTGAGGCTCGGCGAGTATCGGCGAACTCCGCCGCCTGAGGGTCCCGGACGTGCCGCCCGCGCCCGCCCTGTCCATTCGTCAGAACCCAGGGAGTCCCACCATGCGTACCGATATCCGCCGTCACCCTCTGGAGGCCGGCCCGGTGCCTCCGACAGGTCCCGTCGCGGTGCCGTTGCGTGAGCTGCTCGGCCTGCTCCGCCCACAACGACCGGTACTGCTGGTGGCGGCCGTCCTCGGCATCGTGTCCGCCGGTCTCGCCCTGGTCCAGCCGCTGCTGGCCATGCGCACGATCAACGCGATGCTGCTCGGCCAACCGGTCGCGTCACTCGCGATCTGGTTGGTCCTCCTCTTCCTCGCCGCCGCGGCGATCTCTGGTGTGCAGAGTTTCCTGTTGCAACGCGGCGGCGAGGCGCTGGTGCTACGGCTGCGAATCGGTCTGACCGACCGGCTGCTGCGGCTGCCGATGCGGGAGTACGACCAACTCCGCACCGGAGACCTCCTGTCCCGGGTCGGCACCGATACCACCCTGCTACGGGCAGTGGTGGCCAACGGGATCGTCAACGCGGTCATCGGCGTGGCGTCACTGGCGGGTGCGGTCGCGCTGATGCTCTGGCTCGACTGGTTCCTGTTCGTCTTCGCGGTCGCGTCGGTGGCCCTGGGCGGGTCGATTCTCGCGTTCGTGATGATCGGGATCAGGCGCTGGTCGGAACATGCACAAGGGCGGATCGGTCTGCTCCTCGCCGATCTCGAGCGGGCCCTGGCGGCGATGCGGACGGTTCGCGCCGCCAGGGCCGAGGATCGGGAGGCCGAACGGATCGGTGGACGAGCCAGGGAGGCGTATGACGCGGGCATCCGGGTGGCTCGGCTGGACGCGATGATCGTTCCGGCCGTGTCCCTGAGCGCCAACGGCTCATTCCTCCTCGTACTCGGTCTCGGTGGTGCCCGAGTCGCCTCCGGCCACCTGGACATCGGCCAGTTCGTGGCCTTCCTCCTGTACGTGTCGTTCCTGCTCGTGCCGTTGGTCGCCGTCTTCGCCGGGGGAAGCGCCGTGCAGAAGGGGATGGCCGCTCTGCAACGCATCCACGAGACCATGGCGCTCGACCTCGAGCAGACCGCCGACGACGAGCGGGACGGCGCCGACGACGGGAACGGGCCGCCCACTTCGATTGCCTGGCGGGAGACGCCGGCCCTGGAACTGCGCGATGTCCACTTCTCCTACGGTCCGGGGCGGGAGGTGCTGCGGGGTGTGTCGTTCGACGTCGCGCGGCATACCAGTGTGGCTCTCGTTGGTACGTCCGGTGCGGGCAAGACCACCATCTTCGCCCTGGTCGAACGCTTCTACGAGGCGTCCCGGGGAACGATCCTGCTTGACGGTCGGGACATCGCGTCGATGCCGGTCGACGAACTGCGGTCGATGGTCGGGTACGTCCAGCAGGAGTGCCCGCTGCTCGCCGGCACCCTCCGTGACAATCTCACGTACGCCTGCCCGGGTGCGGACGATGACGAACTCGCCGAGGTGCTCCGGGTGACCAATCTCGACGAAGTGGTGGACCGACTGCCTGACGGGCTCGACACCCAGGTGGGCGAGCACGGAAGCATGCTCTCCGGTGGGGAACGCCAGCGGGTGTCGATCGCTCGCGCGTTGCTGCCCCGACCTCGGTTGCTGCTGCTCGATGAGCCGACCGCGCATCTGGACGCGGCCAACGAGGCGGGGTTGGCGGAGTTGGTGCGAAACATCTCGCGTTCATGCACCGTACTGATGATCGCGCACCGGAATTCGACGGTTCGAGCCGCCGACCGGATCGTGGTGCTCGCCGACGGAGAGGTTTCCGCGACCGTTACCTCCGACCGGCTGCCAGCCGGGGCCGGCATACCGACCGAGCTCTTGGCCGAGCAACGAAGAGAAGCTGTTCGCGTGGATTGACCTGGAATCGTGTCCACCACTGAGGCTGCGAACCGCCCTGGGTGGCTCTCTGCTCAGCGAGGTTTGGTCAGCGCGGTCGGGTCGGCTGGCGGCCTCACGAAGCCAGCCGACCGCGGGCGAGCATCTGCAAGCACGCCCTGACTCGCGGCGAGCTTGTCGCGGACCTGTTCGACCTCCGGATGCCCGATCGCCGTGAGGATCTCCAGGGCGCGCAGCCAGCAGAGGTTGGCGGCCTCCGGGTGGCCGAGGGCCTGCTGGGTGTCACCAAGGTGCCGTAGGGCCTCCGCCTCGTTGTAGCGGTGGCCCAGTTCCCGGTTGAGTTCCAGCGCCCGGCGGTAACAGCGGGCCGCCCGCTGGTAGCGACCGAGATGGTGATGGGCGTAGCCGAGCGTGTCCCAACTGTTCGCCTCACCGGTACGGTCCCCAAGCTGACGTTGCAGGACGACAGCCTGCTGGCAGTAGCGGACCGTCTCCTGGTACTCCCCGAGCATCGCGTGATCCCAACCGAGCGCGTTGAGAGCGCGAGCCGCACCTGCCTGATGCCCGTTGTCGCGGAACAGCTTCAGCGCGCGTTGGTCATGGCGCAACGCTGCCGCCTGATCGCCTTCCTTGTCGCTGACCCAGCTCAATGTCAACAGCGCGTGTGCCTGGCCGACCCGGTCGGCGAGTTCGTCCAGCAACGTCAGTGCGCGTTCCAGGTGAGCCCGGGCCAATTCGAGCCGGCCGGTCTCCGAGTAGGCGGGAACGATGTCCTGGTGCGCCTGCGCCTGCGCGGCCCGGTCACCATTGCGCTCGGCGACAGCCAACGCGCGGTTCTGCACGGCGATGAGGTCCTCCCAGTGCCCCCGGCGACCCAGAAAGGTGGTCAGTGCCCCGGCGAGCTGCCAGACGTACCGGTCAAGCCCGTCCCTGGCGGCCAGCTCGACCACCTGCCTCAGCACGGCGTACTCCTCGGTGAACCAGGTCAACGCCTGGGCGTTGTCCGCTGGCTCCTCCGGCTGAACGCCCGCCTGGACTGGCTGTGGCTCGCTCGGATTCCGCAGCGGGGACAGCCGCCGGTCGGCGCACTGAGCGCTGTGGAGGTAGTGCTCCACGATCCGGTGCAGGGCGTCGCGGCGCGTCTCCGCAGGCTCCGACTCAACCAGTTCGGCCGCGTACGCCCGCAGCAGGTCGTGGCAGGTGTACCTGCCCGGCACCCACTCCACCAGAAGCTGCGCCCGGGTCAGTTCAGCGAGGATGCCACGTACCTGCCGTTCCGGCACGGCGGCGAGGCTGGCGGCGGCCCGTACCGAGGTGTCCGGCCCGGGGTGCAGCCCGAGCAGGCGGAACAGCCGCGCCGCCGGCTCGCCGAGCGCGCGGTACGACCAGGAGAACACCGACCGTAGGTCGGTGGCCGGGTCCCCGCTGCCTGAGAAGCCGTCAAGGCCGCCCTGCAGATCGGCCAATTCCCGGCCGAGCGCGGCGAGCGGGAACCCGGGCCGGGTCGCCGCGCGGGCCGCCACGATCGCCAGCGCCAGCGGCAACCCGGAACACCGCTCGACGATGTCGTCCACCGGCTGCGGTTCGGACTCCACCCGGTCGCCGCTGAGCCGACGTGCCAGCAGCTCCCGGGCGTCAGCGGTGCTGAGGAGGTCGAGCGTGACCGGGTGGGCGCCCTCGACCGCCACCAAGCCGGACAACTGCTGTCGGCTGGTCACCACCACCACGCAGCCCGCGACACCGGGCAGCAACGGACGGACCTGCTCGGCGTCGCGGGCGTTGTCGAGCACGATCAGCATTCGCCGACCGGCGACGATGCTGCGGTACAACCCGACCTGCGCGTCCAGATCCAGCGGCACCGCATCGGGCGGCACACCGAGGGCGTCGAGGAAGCCGCGTAGCGCTACCGCCGGTGGCAGCGCCTCCGCGGTGGGCTCGAAGCCGCGCAGGTTGACAGCCAACTGTCCGTCGGGAAACCGGTCTAGGTTGTCGTGGGCCCACCGCAACGTGAGCCAGGTCTTACCGATCCCACCCATCCCCGCGACAGTCATGACGGCGGGCCCGCTTTCGGGCTGGCGGTCCACGGCATGGGTCAGCGCCGCCAGCTCACGAGCCCGACCAGCGAAGTGCGCCGGCGGCGGTGGCAGTTGTCGGGGCGGGTGAGCCGTGGCCGGCTCAGTAGGTGCCCGCACCACGGCCGAGGCGGCGAACTCACGATCGCCGTGGAGGATCCGGAGAAACAGCTCCTGCAGGTCACGCCCCGGGTCGATGCCCAAGACGTCGGCCAGGCGTTGCCGGATCTGGTGGTACTGGTCGAGGGCTTCCGCCTGTCGACCGGAGCGGGACAGCGCCAGCATGAGCTGGCCGGCGAGACGCTCGTCCAATGGCTGTTCGGCCAGTTCACGCGACAGCTCGGACAACAACGCCGAATGCTGACCGCGACGCAGGGCGATGTCGGTACGGTCGCGCTCGGCGGCCAGCCGCGTCTGACGCAGAGCGGTACGCAGGGTGTTGAACCAGGGGGTGTCCAGGCGCGCGAACGGGTCACCGCGCCACAGCCCGATCGCCTCGTCGAACTGCCGCAGCGCGTCGTCGTCGTCCACGGCGAGCCGGACGCGGGAGACCAACTCCTGGAAACGGTGCAGATCCACCATCAGGGGATCGACCTTGAGCAGGTAACCGCCCTGTTGCCTGACGATGGCGACGTCGTCGGCGCTCCTCAGACAGCGCCGTAACCGGGAGAGGTAGCTGTAGAGCGCACCGTGTGCGCGTTGCGGCGGCCGGTCCACCCACACCCTGTCGAGCAACTGGTCGACGTGAACGACCTTGTTTGCCTCGACCAGCAGAACTGCCAGCACGCATCGCTGACGGACATGCCCCAGGTCAATCGCATTGCCGTCGATGAAGGCCTCGACATCGCCCAGCAGCCTGAATTGCGCGACCATGAGCCCCCACTGTTCGCACCTGCCCCCACCAGCAGATTCAAGCTTCCCACAAAGTTTGTTCAAGGGGCGTCCGCTAGGTGACGGGCCGGGTCGTGCGGAACGAATCCGAACGCTCCGAAGATCGCTTCAGTGGCTTGTTCAGACACAGTCCACCCAGGACTTACGAGGGGTCGATCTCGAATGATGGACAGGCCAGGTCCGTTTCTAAATGCGACCACAAGGTGGGATCACACCGAATGCGACGGATGGGCCGGCCAGTAGGCAAGCCTCCGGCCGACCTGACGGACCGGCTGATCAAATCCGTATTTTCGGAATGCACGTGGCAATGCCGGAGACGCGGCGGTGATGGGCCGCGAGCCGGATCCGTAGTCGGCGGCGTCGAGTCTCAGGTGAGCTGTTCGGCCAGTCCGACGAGGATGCCCTCCGGGCCGCGGACGTAGCAGAGCCGGTAGACGTCCTCGTACTGCTCCAACTCCCCCACGAGTTCGGCGCCGTGGCCGCGCAGCCGGGTGATCACGTCCTCGATGTCGTCGACGGCGAACATGATCCGTCGAATGCCCAGCGTGTTCGCCGGCGCGTTCTTCGGTTCCCCGCCGATCGCCGTCGGTCGGTGGAACATCGCCAGCTCGACCTTGCCGTGGCCGTCCGGGGTCCGCAGCATCGCGACCTCCTGCCGGACGTCGTCGATCCCGATGACGCGCTCCACCCACCGCCCCTCGACCGGCCCTCGCCCCTCCAGTTCCATGCCGAGTTCGACGAAGAACGCGATGACCGCGTCGAGGTCCTCGACAACGATGAGGACGTTGTCCATCCGCTGGATCGCCATGCTGAATCTCCCTGCTCTGGTGCGGTCACGGTGACCGCATCCTCCCCGAGGACGGAGCCACCCGGCCGTTCTCGACATGAAGAACGGGCTGTCTGCCGCGGGACGGCCCCCACCAGCCGTCATCCACGGGGGGCTGGAAGGCTGAGTGAGTGGGACTGCGGAACGAGTTGGCGGCGAGGCTTGCCGAGGAACGCCTTGCCGAATGGCAACGCGTCGACTACGGCGCCTGGCGGGCGATGCTCGGCGACAAGGACCTGAACACCGTTCTCGGCGCGGACGGTACGCGGTACAACGTGGTGAGCTACGCCCTTGATGACGGCGACGGGCGCATCCGCATGTCGGTCGCCGTGGATCACGGGATCTGGTCGGCATTCGTACCGCTGGTGCGTGACGAGATCATGAATCCGGACGGCACGTTCGTCGAGTGAGGGGCAGTCAGCTATCTGGCGTCCCCAGCATCAGGGTGAACCCTTCCTCAGCCGCCAGTACGGCACCGTCGAACTCCACCTGTGCGGCGGCCACCGCAGCTGCCCGATCATTGCCCGGCCAGAAGTGGGTGAGCATCAGGCGGCGGGCACCCGCCCGGCGAGCCCACAGACCGGCTTCGCTGGAGGTCATGAGGTTACGGGTGGGACGGCTGGTCTCGCCGTCGTGGTCCGTCGCCTCGACGATGAACAGGTCGGCGCCACGACCCAGCTCGGCCAACGCGGGAGTCGGCCCGGTGTCCCCGGAATAGGCCAGGGCAATCCCGTCGGCCTGAAGCCGAATGCCGGCGTTGGGCACGAAGTGCGGTAGAGACAGCCCGCTAAGGTCGAACGGCCCGACCCGGTAGCTGCCGGGCAGGGGGTGCAGGTCGAATACCGCGTGCAGGTCGACGTCGGGTTCCAAGCCGCTGAGCCGGTCGAGCACGCCGGGTGGGCAGAACAACGGCAGCCGTGGTCCCCCAGGTTGGCCGTAGAACCGCATCCTGAACAGACCGTGCAGGTCGACGCAGTGATCCGGGTGCTCGTGGGTGATGACGACAGCGTCCACCGCACCATCGGGCCAGTGCCTGAGAAACCGCGGCAACGTGGCGTAGCCCAGGTCAAGCACCACGCGGAAGCCGTCCCAGTCCACCGCGAAGCCGCTACAGGCACGGCCTGGTTCGGGAAAGGCACCGGAACTGCCGAGCACGGTGACCTGTCGCATCCGCACAGCGTGTCATCTCCTGAGGTGGGATGGACAACCGCTGGTATGGGATGCGGCCCGCCTTGAGCCACCGGAAGACGCACCGGCACAAGTGAACGGTGACTCTGGTCCCGGAACGACATGATCTTGACCCGCTGTCCGGTCTGCCGCGGCGCGCCGCTTCCAGCAACTACTGATGTGAGCGCTGGCGTGTGGCCGACCCGGTGATAGCGATCGACGCGCCGGCGGGGCTTGAGCTTTTCCGCTAAGCGCTTCAGATGGAGATTCAGCCCGGCCGACCTCGAAGACCTGATGGCCCGGATCGAGCGACACGAACAGAAAGAGCAGAACCCCCAGCAACCCGCCGGCTGCGACAATCAGCCTGCCGCACGCCCTGGCCGCATAACCCTGAAGAATCTACGGTTTCAAGCACTAAGTTGCGCGGGAACCACGACATTTGCCTCCCGATTCACACTCTCGTCGACGCGGCTACGGTTGGGTAGAAACCAATCGCCTGCGCACCAATACCGGACACCGGTCATTGAACGCCGTCACGGTCTTCTTCTGTCCAACGCCAGTAGGGTTGGGGGCATGAGCGCCCTCACCGTCTACATCAACGCCTGGAACAGCAACGACACGGAGAGCATCGCCGCGACGGTCACACCTGATGCCGTCGTGACCGAAAGCTACGGACCCGTTTACCACGGGCAGGAGCGCATCCGAGAGTGGGCGGACATGTGGTTTGGCCGGGGCAGCCGTGTTCTGAACTGGGTCATCACGAACGAGTTCACCTCTGGTGACACGACCGTGGCTGAGTGGCGCTTCGACTACCGCGAGGAGAACGAGGATCGGTCCTTCGAGGGCTTGACGATCGCCACCGTACGGGATGGAAAGATCGCGGCGCTGCGCGAGTACGCCACGACCGCTGACTTGTACACGTGGGAAGGCGAGTGGAAGTAGGCAGCACTTCACGGCCTCGTCCACGATCGGAACGAAACCGATCGGTTTCGCGCCACCGGCCCGCTCCGTTTCTCATCTCGCAGTCCTCATTGGACGCCGACCGGCGCGAGAACCGCGACATCCAGCCTCGCGATTCACAGGCTGAACCAGATCGAAATCTCTCGATCACAGCCCCCTGGCTGCGACAACCAGCCTCTGCCCCACGCGCCCTGGCCGCATAACCCACTCGGTCAGTCACCCGGCAAGTCGCTAGGGTCCCTGCCATGGCGTCCTTCACCCCTGCGGAGACCGAACGGCAGTGGGACTACGAGCTGCTTCAGGACGGCGCAGTCTCCGGCTTCCAGGATGAGAAGCAACTCGACCGCGTCGTGAGCGAGCTGATGAGTCTCGGATACGGCGTCGCTCAGGCTCGCGGTGGCAACGGAACGGGCCTGCTCGGAGAGCTCCTCTCCCAGGTGACGATGCGGTACTGCGGCTGGTCGGTCCAGAACCTGGACGCCTTCTGTGACGCCCTGCGCTACATCGACTTCACCGGCGTCACGGGCTGGGCTCTGGCCATCCGCCAGTTCGACGAGACGTTCAAAGCCGACCCGCACTGGGCCCGGACCATGGCCGACACCATCGCCCAGGTCTCGTACGAGCACCTACTCATGGGAAACCGACTCCTCGTGTTGCTGCAAAGCCGCGATGAGAACGTGACGCTCGGCCGACTCGGCGGTCACGAGCACTCGTGGCGCTAGCCCTGTGGCTGTGGGCGTAGAACTGCTGTCAGCTTGGGAGTCAGGTTGCTTGTCTCGGCTCGGCCGCTACCGATGGGCCCCCGACGGCTCCCTTCCTCGGGGCAGCACTTCATCTTCCGCGCCGCATCCCCACCACGAACGGCGGTGACTTGCCCCATGGCGGGGCGAGCCGCCGGTCAACGCATCCACGTCGGCACAAACCCACACCGTCGAAGGCGCCGACACAGCGTTCCGCATCCACGACGGCGACCAGCTCATCGCGGAGGTCCCCCGGGCGAACCAAGAGCTGTCGAGGCTGACCTCGTGCATTGTCCCGTCCGGTCCCATCCGGAACGTCCGCGGCGGGCCCATAGCCCGTAGTGCCTTCGCGTATCCAGCTTCACGCGCGGCCTGCACCTCGCCGGACGGGTCGGTCACGCGGAAGCCGTGCAGATGCACCGCCTCGGCGTCGATGTCGTCCGACTCGGGGTGCCGTCCCCGAGTTGCCCGCCCCGCCAGCCCTCACCCACCACGGCATCCGCACCGTGCGGGTTGAACGCCGCGCCAGCTGCCGAGGACTCCGGGTGCTGAGGAACGCCACCATGACACCACGTCCGAACGTCGAGCGGAGAGGCAGGCGGCGTTCTATAGGAGGCCGAGCTGACGGGCCGCATCCTGATGAGCCGAAACGAGTTCAGCAAGCCGAATCGGCTTGCGAGACACTGCCGAAAGACTCTTGCCCTCCATGGTCCACGGCGGCAGCAACGCGCTGATCCCCTGATCCAGAGCAACACTGGCCACCTCAGTTTCCCACCCCGGCCACCGCAAGCCCTGATAGAACTGAGTCACGGCACCGGCGAGCATCGCCTCCAGCCAGTCGCCGTACCCAAGCTCAAGATCCTGCCAGGCCAGATCCTCCGGACCGAAGTAGTGCACGGTCGGCCTTACACCCGGCTCCGCCTGCAACCACTACGGTGACAGGACCGCAATCGCGGCAGGTTCGTCCGGGTTGACCCAGGGGCCTATGCCGCCGTGGTCGGGTAGCCGTACTCATTTGCCTTCTCGCGCAGGTCGGCCAGTTCGACTTCCGGATTGAGCGCGCTTACGGCTGCGTCGGTCAGTGGACGGAGCGCAACGACGTGTTCAACCGCAGCGCGATCCAAGTCGATTTCGAAGACATCCTTGGCGTGCTCGATGTACTCCGAGACGATGTCGTCGCAGAGGATGTCGAGCAGCCATGAGCCGTCTGGGTCGACCTCATCGTCGTCCGCAGGTGAGAAGTCGATGTCGTTGCCGGCATGCCACCGCTCGTCGTTGGTGCGCCGCCAGAGGACGAAGGTGGCGTCAAGAGTGCCGTCCTGCCGGCAGAACGCAGGCTCGTACACCTGCTTCTGGAACTGCTCAGGCAGTCCGTCGATGAGGCCCGGCCACAGCCGCCCGTCGGTGTGGCTGAACATCGACGACTCATGGTAGATACCCCGGACGAATACGCCGTTGGCGGCGAAGACGATGTCGTACTCCTCGCCGCTGCCGTTGCGCATCGACGCCGCCTCGTCCTCGCCCCATTCGCGGTCGTAGGCGTAGTAGTCGCCCCCGACGATCGCATCGAGCATCGCCAGGGCTTTGCAGCGCTCGCGCAACACGTCGATGGAAGGCAGCCGCGCGGCGATGTCGTAGACGGTCACGCCGGGAGCCTATGTCCCGACGGCGAACCAGCGCTGCAAGTCGCCATGCCCTCCGGCAGCCGACCGAGCCAGGACCCAGCGGCATCACGGCCACGGCAAGAACCGCAGCCGAAGCGCGGGCAAGGGACGCGCTACCGCGTCCGGTACCTCGCTCCGGACGGCAGAGAGAAGTCGCAGTCATTCCCCGACAAGAAGACACGCATCTCCGACCGACCAGTGAGGACCGAACGCGGCGCGCCATCGACACCGCGTTCGGCGAGAACCAGGCCGCCAAGGACGGCCCGGAAGCCGTTGACGGCCTGGAGACGGCATGATCACGGCTAAGCGGCCTTCCGGACGGCCTCAGGTGCAGGTCAGGGCACCTGCGCCCGTTACTTGGCGTTGAAGTAGTTGGCCTCCGGGTGGTGGACCACGATCGCGTCGGTGGCCTGCTCCGGCATGAGCTGGAACTCCTCGGACAGCTCGACCCCGATCCGGTCCGCGCCGAGCAGATCCATGATCTTCGCCCGGTCCTCCAGATCGGGGCAGGCCGGGTAACCGAACGCGTACCGGCAGCCCCGGTAGTCGTTGTGCAGGATGCCGGCCAGGTCCGCCGGGTCGTCGTGCCCGAGCGGACGGCCGTCGGGCAGGGTCATCTCGGCACGGATGCGCTGGTGCCAGTATTCGGCGAGCGCCTCGGTGAGCTGCACGGAGAGGCCGTGCACCTCCAGGTAGTCGCGGTACTCGTTGCGGGCGAACAGCTTCGCCGCGTACTCGCTGACCGGCTGGCCGACGGTGACCAGTTGCAACGCGACCACATCGAGCTGGTCGCCCTGAGGCCTGAAGAAGTCCGCCAGGCAGAGCCGCCGCTCCTGCCGCTGCCGGGGGAAGGAGAACCGGGCGCGCTCCGCGTGCCCGTTCTCGTCGAGCACCACAAGGTCATTGCCTTCGGAGTACGCGGGGAAGTAGCCGTACACCACGGCTGCCTCAAGGACCTGGTCGGCGATCAGCCGGTCCAGCCAGTACCGCAGCCGCGGTCGGCCCTCGGTCTCGACCAGCTCCTCGTAGGAGGGTCCGCTGCCGCCCCGGACGCCGCGCAGCCCCCACTGCCCGGAGAAGGTGGCCCGCTCGTCGAGCAGCGCCGCGTAGTCGGCCATCGGCACGCCCTTGACGACCCGGGTGCCGAAGAACGGCGGGGTGGGCACCGACACGTCGGCGGCCACGTCGGAGCGGACCGACGAGTCGTGCAGCTCCGGCAGCGACGTGGTGACCATCGAGCGCTGCCGTTCCCGGCGCGCCCGCCGGGCCGCGAGCGCGGCCTCCCGCTCCGGGTCGATCACCGGGGCGCCGCCGCGCTTGGCGGTCATCACCCGGTCCATCAGGGACAGGCCCTCGAACGCGTCCCGCGCGTAGTGCACCTGCCCGGGGAACGTCGACCGGAGGTCGTCCTCGACGTACGCGCGGGTCAGCGCCGCGCCGCCCAGCAGGACCGGCCAGCGCTCCGCGACCCCGCGGGTGGCCATCTCGGCCAGGTTCTCCTTCATGATGACAGTGCTCTTGACCAGCAGCCCGGACATGCCGATCGCGTCGGCGCGGTGCTGCTCGGCGGCGTCCAGGATGGCGCTGATCGGCTGCTTGATGCCGATGTTCACCACCTCGTAGCCGTTGTTGGACAGGATGATGTCGACAAGGTTCTTACCGATGTCGTGCACGTCGCCGCGCACCGTGGCGAGCACGATGCGGCCCTTGCCGCCGTCCTCGAGGGTCTCCATGTGCGGCTCCAGGTAGGCCACCGCGGTCTTCATCACCTCGGCCGACTGGAGCACGAACGGCAACTGCATCTGGCCGGAGCCGAACAGCTCACCGACCACCTTCATGCCGTCCAGCAAGATGTCGTTGATGATCGACAGTGGGGACCGGCCGCCGGCCATCGCCTCGTCCAGGTCGGCCTCCAGGCCGTTGCGCTCACCGTCGATGATCCGCCGCTTGAGGCGCTCGTCCAACGGCAGCGCGGCCAACTCCTGTGCCCTGCTGGCTCGGGCGCTGGTCACGTCGACGCCCTCGAAGAGCTCCAGGAAACGCTGTACCGGGTCGTACCCCTCGCGACGCCGGTCGTACACCAGGTCCAGGGCGACGTCGCGCTGCTCGTCGGGGATCTTCGACATCGGCAGGATCTTGCTGGCGTGCACGATCGCCGAGGACAGGCCGGCCTGCACACACTCGTGCAGGAACACCGAGTTGAGCACCTGCCGGGCCGCCGGGTTGAGCCCGAACGAGATGTTCGAGATGCCCAGGGTGAAGTTGACACCCGGGTAGCGGCGGGAGATCTCCCGGATCGCCTCGATCGTCTCGATGCCGTCGCGGCGGGTCTCCTCCTGGCCGGTGGCGATCGGGAAGGTCAGCGCGTCGATCAAAATGTCGGAGCGGTCCACGCCCCAGCGGCCGGTCAGGTCGTCGATCAACCGTGCCGCGACCCGGACCTTCCACTCCTGGGTACGGGCCTGGCCCTCCTCGTCGATGAGCAGCGCCACCACCGCCGCGCCGTGCTCACGGACGATCGGCATCACCCGCGCGTACCGGGACTCGGGGCCATCACCGTCCTCGAAGTTCACCGAGTTGACCACGCAGCGACCGCCGAGCATCTCCAAGCCGGCCTCCACCACGTTTGGTTCGGTGGAGTCCAGCATGATCGGCAGCGTCGACGCGGTGGCGAACCGGCCGGCCAACTCCCGCATGTCCTGCGTGCCGTCGCGGCCGACGTAGTCCACGCACAGGTCGAGCAGGTGCGAGCCGTCGCGCGCCTGACTGCGGGCGATCTCCACACAGGCCCGCCAGTCGCCGGCGAGCATCGCGTCCCGGAACGCCTTCGAGCCGTTGGCGTTGGTCCGCTCCCCAACCATCAGCACCGACGCGTCCTGGGCGAAGGGCACCGGGTGGTAGACCGAGGAGACGCCCGCCTCGTGGCGGGGCTCGCGGGCCGGGGCGGTGACGCCGTGCAGCCGCTCGGACAGCACCCGGATGTGCTCCGGGGTGGTGCCGCAGCACCCGCCGATCAGACCCACGCCGTACTCGGTGATGAACCGCTCCAGGGCCTCGCCCAGCTCCACGGGAGTCAGCGGGAAGTACGCCCCGTCGGCGGTCAGCACCGGTAGGCCGGCGTTCGGCATCACCGACAGCGGGATGCGGGAGTGCTGCGACAGGTAGCGCAGGTGTTCGCTCATCTCGGCCGGGCCGGTCGAGCAGTTGAGCCCGATCAGGTCCACGCCGAGCGGCTCGATCGCGGCGAGGGCCGCCCCGATCTCGCTGCCGACCAGCATGGTGCCGGTGGTCTCCACCGCCACGTGACAGATGATCGGCACCGACTGGCCCAGCTCGGCCATCGCCCGCTTCGACCCGACCACTGCCGCCTTGACCTGGAGCAGGTCCTGGCAGGTCTCGATGATCAGCGCGTCCGCGCCGCCAACGATCAGACCCGCGGCGTTCTCCTGGTAGGCGTCGCGCAGGGTCGAGTAGGCGGCGTGCCCGAGGGTGGGCAGCTTGGTGCCCGGCCCGATCGAGCCGAGCACGAACCGGGGCCGCTGCGGGGTGCTGGCCGCGTCGGCGGCCTCCCGGGCGATCCGGGCGCCCGCCTCGGACAACTCGCGGATGCGGTGCGGGATGTCGTACTCGGCGAGGTTGGCGAGGTTGGCCCCGAAGGTGTTGGTCTCCACGCAGTCGGCACCGACGGCCAGGTAGGCGTCGTGCACCCCGCGCACCACGTCCGGGCGGGTGACGTTGAGGATCTCGTTGCACCCCTCCAGCCCGTCGAAGTCGTCGAGCGTGAGGTCCGCGGCCTGAAGCATCGTGCCCATCGCGCCGTCGGCGATGAGAATCCGCTCAGCCAGCACATCCATCAATGAAGTCCGCACCCGTTCAGGTTAGTGCGATTCGGCCGGACTCCACGACCATCCTCGAGCGATCCCCTATTGTGTCACGGGGATCACCCTGTCTGGTTCGTTCGGGTATGACCTGCTGCCGGAGCGGCCGACCGGCGCGGCCGACGGGCCGCACCCTCGCCCTGCACGTAGGCTGACGGACGTGAAGGACAACAGGGACGCCGCCGTGCCACACGGTATGACGACCGGGCGCGGTCCCGGCGTCAGCCGCGACGAGCAGGGTGAGGTGACGGCGTGACCGAGTTCGACGGACTGCCGGTGCTGCGGTCCCCGGTGGCGATCGCCGCGTTCGAGGGCTGGAATGACGCCGCCGACGCGTCCACCGCCGCGGTCGAGCACCTGGAGCAGGTCTGGAACGCCCGGCAGATCGCCGAGCTGGATCCGGAGGACTTCTACGACTTTCAGGTCAGCCGGCCCACCATCACCATGGCCGACGGGGAGACCCGGCGGGTGGAGTGGCCGACGACCCGGTTCATGGTGGCCAGCCCAGAGGGCACCGACCGCGACGTGGTGCTGATCCGCGGCATCGAGCCCAGCATGCGCTGGCGGACGTTCTGCGAGCAGGTGCTGGAGATCTGCCACAGCCTGGAGGTGGAACGGGTGGTGCTGCTCGGCGCGTTGCTGGCCGACGTGCCGTACACCCGGCCGCTGCCGATCAGCGGCAGCGCCTCCGACGCGCAGGCTGCCGAGCGCTACCAGCTCACCCCCACCCGGTACGACGGGCCGACCGGCATCGTCGGCGTGCTGCACGACGCCTGCACCCGCGCCGAGGTGGACGCCGTCTCGTTCTGGGTGCACGTGCCGCACTACGCCAACAACCCGCCCTGCCCGAAGGCCACCCTCGCCCTGCTGCACCGGGTCGAGGAGGTCGTCGACCTGCCGGTGCCGATGGCCGACCTGGCCGAGGAGTCCGCCGAGTGGGAGCAGCGGGTGCGCAGCGCCGCCGAGCAGGACGCCGAGCTTGGCGAGTACGTCCGCGAGCTGGAAGAACGGGTCGGCGACGAGGGGATCACCCCGTTGACCGGTGACGAGATCGCTCAGGAGTTCGAGAAGTACCTGCGCCGCAGGGGCGGTTCGGCCGGCCCCACCGCCGGCTCCTGGTAGCACTGTTTCGGCTGCGGGCCTTCGGACCTTTTCTGGTCCGGGGGCCCGTTTTCGCGTGTCCGGGGTGGCGCCGTCACACCCGCTAGGGCATCCTAGGAACCTAGATGTGATCAAGGAGGCGGGTGTGCAGATCAATCCCGGGGCCGCCGAGTTCCCGCACCGACAGATCGCCGCGCAGCTCAAGGCCCAGGTCCGCCGCGGCGACTGGGGGCCGGGCGAGCGGCTGCCGTCCATCCCGGCCATCGCCGAGATGTTCGGCGTCGCCAAGCAGACGGTGCAACGCGCCGTGGACCAGCTGCGGGTCGAGGGCATCCTGATCACCAAACCCGGCTCCGGTACGTACGTCCGGGGCACCCGCCGCCGGCTCAACCGCCTCTCCCGAGGCCGGTACGGCGGCTTCCGCGGTTACCACACCGACTTGGCCGCCCGATACCGTCAACAGCTCGTCTCCGTGGGGCACGCCCCCGCCCCCGCCGAGGTGGCCGACGCCTTCGGCGTGTCCGACGGCACCAACCTGCTCTGCCGGCGGCACCTCGTCCGCACCGAAGACTCCCCCGTCGAGGTGGGCGCCTCCTGGTTCCTGCCCCGCGACACCGCCGGCACCTCGCTGGAGCGCACCGAGGCGTTCGGCCGGCCGCTCTACCAGGAGGCCGAGGAAGCCACCGGACGGCGGTACGTCTCGGCCACCGACACGATCAGCGCCCGCCAACCGAGCCGGGAGGAGGCCGAGACCCTCCAGATCCGGCCGGACACACCGGTGCTACACCTGCTGCACATCGCGTACGACGCGCACCGCAAGCCGATCGAGGTGTCCCAGGCGACCTGGCCCGGCCCCATGACCACCCTCACCGAGGAGTACAAGATCCCCGGCCCGACCCCCGACCCGGAACCCGACCCCGGCCTGGTCCTGGGCTAGCCCTCGCCCCTCGCCCCTCGCCCCTCGCCCGGCCCGGCCCGGCCCGGCGATCTTGCGCTTTCGGTCGTACTTATGCCCGTTTTGCGCCTTTCGCTGGGGCAGAAACTGCAAGATCGCGGGGCGATGGGCGGGCCAGGGTGGCCCCTGCGAATTCTCCGACATCGAAGCACGCCGTCATCGTTGCATCTATACACTCGGTGTATATACTGCGGGTATATCGATGGTCGGGCGGCCCGGTTCCGGCGTCGAGCAACCCACTGGAGGATCAATGCCAACCGTGAGACCTGTTGGTGCACGGGGGATCACGCGCCGTGGCCTTGTCGGAGCCGCGCTGGCGGTCGGGGCCGGCGTACCGGTGGGCATCGCCGGCCGCGCCACGGCGGCAATCGCCGATTCGGGCCCGGTCCGGCTCACTCTCCCCCGGCCGACCGGGCCGTACCGCGTGGGTGTGGTGCCGCTGCATCTGGTCGACAGGTCGCGGCCGGAACCGCTGGCCGGGCCGGGGCGGTATCGGGAACTGATGGTCAGCGTCTGGTATCCCGCCCGGAACGAGCGGCGCTACCCGCGTTCCCCGTGGATGACCGCCGCTTCGATGCGCATGCTGCTGGAATCCGCCGGCTTCGACCCTCACGCCGCGCTGGCGCCGTTGACGGCCGGGCACGAGGGCGCCCCGGTGCGGCACCCGGGCCGGCGGTTGCCGGTGGTGCTGTACTCGCACGGCGCCGGCAGCCACCGTTCGGACACCACCATCGTGGTGCAGGAACTCGCCAGCCACGGGTACGCGGTGGTCACTGTGGACCACACGTACGACGGGTTCGGCGAGTTCCCCGACGGCCGAGTCACCGTCCAGGAGGAAGACGTCGATTCCACCCCGTGGACCTACACCCGGGACGTCCGATTCGTCCTCGATCAGATCGCCGACCTCGCCGCCGGGGGCAACCCTGACGTCGACCACGCGCCGCTGCCGACCGGGCTGGGCGCTGCCCTCGACCTGAGCCGGATCGGCATGTTCGGCTGGTCGAAGGGCGGCACCGCGACGGCCCTGACCATGGGTACCGACCGACGGGTCCGGGCGGGGCTGAGCCTGGACGCCCCGATGCTGTCGCAGCCGCTGCCCTCCGCCGACCTGAGCCGGCCGTTCATGCTGATGACGGCGGAGTTCAGCCGGGCCGCGGAGCCCGCCGTCGCCGAATTCTTCACGCACCTACGCGGATGGCGACTCAACGTCCAGGCCGCCGACGCGATCCACTCGTCCTACGGCGACAACCAGTGGCTCGTGCCGCAACTGGCACGGCTCATCGGGATGAGCGACGAGGAACTCGCCGGCTGGGTCGGCGCGCTCGACCCCGCCCGCGCGGTCCGCATCGGGCAGGCGTACCCGCTGGCGTTCTTCGACCTGCACCTGCGGCACCGGGGCGGCCACCTACTGAACGGTCCGAGCCGGTCCTTCCCCGAGGTGGCGTTCATTCCCTGACCCGATCGAGGGCGCGCCCGGGCAGTTAGAGCCGGATGCCCAGGAGGGCGTCGACAGTGTTCGCGAAGAGAGCGGGCGCTTCGGGGTCGTCGGTGGCGCCGGCGAGGGTGGCCTCGGCCCAGCGGTCGGCCGCCGCCAGGGCTCCGGGGGTGTCCAGGTCGTCGGCCAGGCGTGCGCGTACCTCGGCCAGCAGCTCGACCCCGGACGGCCCGGCGGGCGCGGCGGCGGCCCGCCGCCAACGGTCCAGGCGCTCGTGCGCGGCGGTGAGCAGGTCGCCGGTCCAGGTGCGGTCGCTGCGGTAGTGCCCGGAGATCAGCGCCAGCCGGATCGCCATCGGGTCGACCTTGTCGGCACGCAGCCGGGACACGAAGACCAGGTTGCCACGGGACTTGGACATCTTCTCGCCGTCCAGGCCGATCATGCCGGCGTGGACGTAGTGCTCGGCGAACGGCGCCTGGCCGGTGAGCCGCTCGGCGTGCGCGGCGGAGGCCTCGTGGTGCGGGAACAGCAGGTCGTTGCCGCCGCCCTGCACGTCGATCCGGTCGCCGAGCAGGTTGAGCGCGATCACCGCGCACTCGATGTGCCAGCCGGGGCGGCCCGGGCCCAGCTCGCCGCCCGGCCAGGACGGCTCGCCCTCGCGGGCGCCACGCCACAGCAGCGGGTCCAGTGGGTCCCGCTTGCCGGCCCGGTCGGGGTCGCCGCCGCGCTCGGGGAAGATCTCCAGCATCTGCTCACGGGTCAGGTTCGACTCGTAGCCGAAGCGGGGTGTGGCGGAGATGTCGAAGTAGACGTCGCCGGTGCCGTCGTCGAGCCGGTACGCGGCACCGTCCTTGAGCAGCACCTCGACCTTGTCGGCGATGTCCGGGATCGACTCGACAGCACCCACGTAGTGCGCCGGCGGGATGATCCGCAGCGCCTCCATGTCCTCCCGGAACAGCGCCGTCTCGCGCATCGCCAGGACCACCCAGTCCTCGCCGTCGCGGGCGGCCCGCTCCAGCAGTGGGTCGTCGATGTCGGTGACGTTCTGCACATAGCGCACCGGGCGGCCGGCGTCGCGCCACATCCGCTGCACCAGGTCGAACGTGATCATGGTGGCGGCGTGGCCGAGGTGCGTGGCGTCGTACGGGGTGATGCCGCAGACGTACATGCTCCCCGCGTCGGCCGGCTCACTCGGGTGGACACCCTGCCGCGCCGAGTCGTACAACGCCAGTGGCTCGCCCCTGCCCGGCAGCCGTGGCACCTCGTGTCCCGCCCAAGACTCCATGGGATCAGCCTAGCCAGCCCGGAGACAACGCCGGAGAACCCCACGGGTGATCAAGATGACAGCGGGTCACATGGGCGGCCAGGGCATCGCCGGCCAGTCCTCCGGAGGCTGGGGGAAGCAGCCGGTCTCGCGCAGCCGGTCGACCCGGGCGGCCGCCTCGGCCACCTCGCTGATCGTCAGATGGTCGGCCAACTCCGCGCCGAGCGCACCGGCGACCTGCCCGGCCAGCGCGTCGAGCATCTCCACGGCGTCCGCGGGCAGCCGCTTACCGGCCCAACCCCAGAGCACGGTGCGCAGCTTGTCCTCCACGTGGAAGCTCACCCCGTGGTCCACGCCGTAGATCCGGTCGTCGGCACCGACAAGCACGTGACCGCCCTTACGGTCGGCGTTGTTGAGCACCGCGTCGAGCACCGCGAGCCGGGCCAGCCGCGGGTCGTCGGCATGGGCGAGGGCGTACGCGGCGCCGTCGTCGTCCCGGGCCGCGGCGATCGGGATCCAGCGTGGCGGCAACTCCCCGGCGGGCAGGAAACCGACAAGTGGTTCGGCGTCCTCCGGCTCGTCGATCCAGAGCTGGCAGGAGCCGGGGCCGAACGGGCCGTCCCGCAGCACTGTGGGCGGCACCAGGTCCCATCCGGTGGCCCGGGAGACCAGGTACGCCGAGACCTCCCGACCGGCCAGGGTGCCGTCGGGAAAGTCCCAGAGGGGGCGCTCGCCCCGGACCGGCTTGTAGACGCAGCGGGCGGTCAGCCCGTCCAGCGTCAGGATGCCGCGCAGCGTCGTGTTCGACGCGTCGACCAGCCGACCCTCCAGGTCGAGGACGCCGTCACGCAGCAGCCGCAGCGCGGCGTCGCCGTCCTGGCGAGGCTGGAGGCCGGACGAGGTCACCGGTGATAACCGTTGTGCCGCGGGCAGAGGTGCCCGGCGGGGTCCAACGGTTGGCCGCAGAGCGGGCACGGTGGCCGGCCCGCGTTGACCACTCGCCGGGCCCGCTCGATGAACTGGCGGGTCGCCTGCGGGGTGAGCCGGACCCGGAGTCGATCCAGGTCCTCATCCGGCTCTTCGTCCTCGTCGTCGTCCTCGTCGTCGTCGTCCTCGTCGCCGAGCTCGACCTCGGGCTCCACCTCGCCCGCGGCGATCGCCTCGATCACCACTGTCGCGGTGTCCACGTCGAAGGCCAGCCCGAGCGTCCCGACCCGGAACTCCTCGTCGACGGGAGTGTCCAGTGGCTCGTTGTCGCCGATCACCGGCGCCAGCTCGGGCAGGTCCACCCCGAAGCGACGCTGCGCCTCGGTGAGCAGCTCCTCAAGCTTCTCGGCGAGCAGGGACACCTGGACCTTCTCCAGCGCGACGCTGACCAGCCTGCCGCCGCCGCGGGCCTGCAGGAAGAACGTGCGCTCCCCCGGCGGCCCGACAGTCCCGGCGACGAACCGCTCCGGCGGTTCGAAGGCGTGCACCTGGTGGGTCATACCCACGACCCTATCCGGCCCGCCTTGGCCTCGCGCACCCCACCGACGCGAATCGCCACAGCGGCGGCGCGCCCGGCGTACCAGGGGCTAAACCCGGGCGTGGCGGCCTTTCCGGGGTGCGCTGACGCCCCGGCCGGGGGCGGTGTCGTGACGCGCCTCACCGCGACGCACCCGCCCCACCACCGACTGCCGCGTCCGAGTCGGCAACGCGGTTCGCGCGCCGACGCCGCTTGGCCGGCGGCGGCACCAGCGCCGCCAGGTCGCCACCGGTGTCGTTGAGCCGCACCAGAAACGGACGCAGCGGCGTGAACCGGATCGCCGTCACCGACGCCGGGTCGGCCACGATCCGCTGAAAGGCATCCAGGTGTACGCCGAGCGCGTCCGCCACGATGGCCTTGATCACATCGCCGTGGCTGCACGCCAACCAGACCGCCTCGGGCCCGTGCTCGGCGTTGACCCGGGCGTCCCAGGAACGCACCGCCGCCACGGCACGCGCCGCCATCGCCGCCATCGCCTCGCCGCCCGGGAAGACCGCCGCGCTGGGGTGCTGCTGGACCACCGGCCAGAGCGGCTCCTTGGCGAGCTTCTTCAGCGGCTGACCCTCCCAGCTGCCGTAGTCGCACTCGATCAGCCCGTCCTCGACCACCGGGGCGGCCTGCGGGAGCGCCAACTCCAGGGTCTGCCGGCAGCGGATGAGCGGGCTGGTCACCACGGCGGCCAGCGGCACCGCCCGCAACCGCTCGCCGACAGCTGTGGCCTGGGCGCGCCCGGTGTCGTCCAACTCGACCGGTTGCCGACCGGCCAGGCCGCCATCGGCGTTCGCCGTGGTTCGGCCGTGTCGCAGAAGAAGAAGGGTCGCCACGGGACCACCCTATGACCTGGGCACCGCGGCGGGCCGTCGCGGGCGGCCGAAGGCGGACGAGGCCAACCCGCGCAACGCCAACAAGCACGGGCAGATCCTGGAACTGGTCGAGGACCGCAACGACAA
>NZ_JBEZGJ010000047.1:0-40489 GCF_040649965.1 Micromonospora sp. NPDC048843 | reverse complement strand
GAACTCAACGGACGACCACGCCAAACCCTCGACTGGCAGAATCCAGCCGAGGTACTCCACAAACACCTAGTCGCAACAGCCGCTTGAAACCGCCCTGCCCGGTAACCGCGGATTCAGGGAACCCGAGTCGATCATCGGCCGAGACACCGCCGCCCGACGGGTCGGGCGCCGACGGGGCGGGTGGTGGTGAGGTCAGGCGGCGGTAGCGGTCTCGATCCAGCGGTCCAGGGTCGCGGCGGCCGCGCCGGAGTCGATCGACTCGGCCGCACGGGCCAGGCCGGCGCGGAGCGCCTCGGTCAGGTCGCCGTCCAGCGGGCCCTGGGTGGCCAGCGCCGCCGCCGCGTTGACCAGGACCGCGTCCCGAACCGGGCCCGTCTCGCCGGCCAGCAGACGACGGGCCACGCCAGCGTTGTACGCGGCGTCACCGCCCCGCAGGTCGGCGAGGGTGGACCGGGGTACCCCCAGGTCCGTCGCGTCCAGCACGACCTCTCGTACGGTGCCGCCCTGGGCCGCCCAGATCCGGGTGGGCGCGGCGGTGGTGAACTCGTCCAGCCCGTCCTCGCCGCGCATGACGATCGCCGAGTCGCCACGGGCCGCGAACACGCTGGCCATCACCGGGGCCATCCGCAGGTCGAAGCAGCCGACCGCGCCGGCCCGGGGGCGGGCCGGGTTGGTCAGCGGGCCGAGGAAGTTGAAGAAGGTGGGCACGCCCACCTCGCGGCGAACCGGGCCGGCGTGCCGCATCCCGGGGTGGAAGCGGGCCGCGAAGCAGAACCCGATGCCGGCCTCCTCGACACAGTGGGCAACCTGCTCCGGGCCGAGATCCAGCGGGATGCCGAGGAACTCCAGCAGGTCGGCGGTGCCGCACAGGGAGGAGGCGGCCCGGTTGCCGTGCTTCACGACACGGACACCCGTGCCGGCGACCACCAGCGCCGTCATCGTGGAGATGTTCACAGTGTGGGCGAGGTCACCGCCGGTGCCGACCACGTCGAGCGCGGTACGGCGCAACTCCTCGGGGAGCGCCACCGGGACCGCGCGACCGAGCATCGCCTCCACCAGGCCAGCCAGCTCCGCAGGGGTCTCCCCCTTGGCCCGCAGCGCCACGGCGAAGGCGGCGATCTGCGCCGCGCTCGCCGAGCCGGTCATGATCTCGTCCATCGCCCAGGCGGTGTCGGCGGTGGAGAGTTCGTCACCGCGCAGCAGCGCGTTGAGCAGGTGCGGCCAGGTCCGATCGCCCATGGCGGGCCTCCCGAGCATGCGAAGTGCGGGTGGGCTGGAACCGGCGCCGAGGAGATCCGGCGCCGTGGGGGTGCCGGAGGAGCGTGGGACGTCAGGCGGGTGCGTGCGTCCGCAGCAACTCGGCCACCGTGCCGCCGGTGGTCACCGGGTCGAGCGGGTGCACCAGCGTCGCGTCGACCTCGGCGTACGCGGCGAGCCATCGGTCGGCGGCGCGGGCGATCACCAGGCAGGTCGGGGGAGCGTCGTCCCGGTCGTCCTTGACCTGCCGCGCGATGCCGATGCCGCCGCCCGGGCTCGCCTCACCGTCGAGCAGCAGCAGGTCGATCTCGTAGTCGTCGACCAGCCGGATCGTCTCCGCGTAGGTCGACGCCTCGACGAACTCGATCTGTAGACCGGGAGCGGGCCGGGTGCCGACGGCCATCCGCATCCGATCGCGGACCTGCGGGTCGTCGCTGTAGAGCAACACGGTGCAAAGACGATCGGTCATGCCGGAACTCCCACCTCGTAGCTGCCCGCAGATCGTACCGGTCGGCGTGACGTAGCCGACATCCCGCCCGGCGTCGCGCGTCGGGGCGTACCGTCCGGGCAGCTCAGGCGGGCGCGGCGTCGGCGGCGCGTTCGCGGGCCTCCTGGCGGTCCAGCTCGCGGTCCACCCGGCGGGCCTCCCGTTCGGACTGCTTGACCCACTGCACCACCAGCACCGCGAGCATTGTCACGCTGACGAACTCACCACCGGCCCAGAGGATGCCGCCGGCGACCACCTGGTCCTGCCACGGGTCGACCCAACCGAGGTTGAGCGACGGGTACCAGTCACCGCCGAAGAGCGTGCTGCTCTGCATGATGGTGAGGCCGAGCACTGTGTGGAACGGCACGGAGAGCAGCATCAGCAGCGCACGCGCCGGGTACGGCCAGCGGCCGGGCAGCGGGTCGAGGCCGAGCAGCGGCCAGAAGAACACGCAGCCGGTCATGATGAAGTGCGCGTGCACCAGCTCGTGCGCCCAGGCGTGTTCGAGGGTGTAGCGGTACAGGTCACTGAAGTACAGCACGAACGGGTTGACCACGAAGATGGCGAACGCCACCAGCGGGAAGCTGTAGACCCGGGCGACGCGGCTGTGCACGATCGCGAGCAGGCGCTTGCGCGGCCCGACCGGCAGGGTCCGCAGGGCAAGGGTCATCGGCGCGCCCAGCGCCAGGAAGATCGGCGCCACCATGGAGAGCACCATGTGCTGGATCATGTGCACTGACAGCAGCGCGGTGTCGTACGCGTGCAGCCCGCTGACCGTGACGAGCGCGATGCCGCCCAGGCCGGGGCCGAGGAAGAACACGGTACGGGTGATCGGCCAGCGGTCGCCGCGCAGGCGCAGCCGGTACACGCCGTAGAGGTACAGGCCGGCGGCGAGCACCAGGCCGAGGGCCAGCCAGCTGTCCAGCCGGGTCTCGGTCAGCACCGCGCCGACGGTGAACGGCGGCGGGGCCGAGGTGGCGGCGAAGATCGGATCGACGTGCAGCACGCTTTTCAGGCTAGGCCAGGCGAACCGGACCCTGACGCTCGGGCCACGGAAGGCGCAGGTTTGCCACCCCGCTGATCGGCGGCCCCGGTCAGGGGCAATAATGACGGCGTGACTGCGGCCCCAGCCATTGACAAGAGCCGGATCCACTCTCTGACCCGACCAAACATGGTCAGCGTCGGGACGATCGTGTGGCTCTCCAGCGAACTCATGTTCTTCGCGGCGCTGTTCGCGATGTACTTCTCCATCCGCGCGGCTGCGCCGGAGCAGTGGGAGAAGCACACCGAGGCGCTGAACATTCCGTACGCGACCACCTTCACGGTGATCCTGGTGCTGTCCTCGGTGACGTGCCAGCTCGGCGTCTTCGCGGCGGAGAAGGGTGACGTGCACGCGCTGCGGCGCTGGTTCACCGTCACCTTCGTGATGGGCCTGATCTTCGTCCTCGGCCAGCTGAACGAGTACCGGCACCTGGTCGCCGACGGCATCAAGATCAACGAAGACGGGTACGGGTCGGTGTTCTACCTGACCACCGGCTTCCACGGCCTGCACGTGACCGGTGGTCTGATCGCCTTCATCATCTTCATGGTCCGTACGACCATGGGCCGGTTCACTCCGGCGCAGGCGACGTCGGCGATCGTCGTGTCGTACTACTGGCACTTCGTCGACGTCGTGTGGATCGGGCTGTACGCCATGATCTACTGGCTCCAGTGATCTTGCGCGTCACATTCCGCGCTGCTGCTCCGTCCCCTGAGACAGGTCCAACCGGTTAAGGACACCGCTCATGACTTCTGACAACGACCGCCGACGCGGTCTGCTCGCGCGGTTGCGCGAGCGGCCCGCCGCGCGCAGCAGGGGCCGCCGCCGGCTGGGCGCCGCGGTCCGGCTGATCGCCGCGCTGATGCTCGCCGGTGGCGCGTACACCGTCTTCGCCCCGGGCGCCCAGGCGCAGGACAACCCGCAGCTGACCGGCGCCGCCGCCGAGGGCAAGGCGCTGTTCGACGTGAGCTGCGTGACCTGCCACGGCCGCAACGCCCAGGGCGTCGAGGGCCGCGGGCCGAGCCTGATCGGCGTCGGCGCGGCATCGGTCGAGTTCCAGGTCAGCTCCGGGCGGATGCCGCTGGCCCGCCAGGAGGCCCAGGCGCACCGCAAGCCCCCGGTCTTCACCGACGAGCAGACCCGTCAGCTGGCCCAGTACGTCCAGGAGCTCGGCGGCGGACCGGTCGTGCCCGAGGGCGACGACCTCCGCGAGGACGGCAACATCGCCGCCGGCGGTGAGCTGTTCCGGATCAACTGCTCGCAGTGCCATGCCTTCGGTGGCGGCGGTGGTGCGCTCTCCTCGGGCAAGTTCGCCCCGAGCCTGCACCCCGCGACCGACCGCCAGATCTACGCGGCGATGTTGAGCGGCCCGCAGAACATGCCGGTGTTCGGCGACAACCAGCTCCGGCCGGAGCAGAAGGCCGACATCATCGCCTACATCCAGGAGACGCTGAAGCACGACCAGGACCCGGGTGGGTTGAACCTCGGGCGGTACGGCCCGTCCACCGAGGGCCTGGCGATCTTCCTGGTTGGCATCGTGGCGCTCGTCTTCGCTAGCCTGTGGATTGCGGGTAAGTCGTGATCGAGCAGGCCATCCGATTCAGTGCTGTGGTGCCGCTCGGCGCCACCCGTAGCGAGGTGACGGCATGAGCACCCACCCCGAGCACCAGGCCCCACAGGGCCCGGAGCCGCTCGACGTGAACGACCCCAAGCTGACCCGGTTCGACATCGTTCGTGAAGGCGCGCGTCGGGACGACATCGAGATCGTCCACTACGAGCCACAGGTGCTGCCGGGCACCAAGGCGGAGCGTCGGCTGACCCGGGTGGTCGCCGGTTTCTTCCTGATCACCGGCCTGGCCGCGACCGCCTTCCTGGCCATCTACATCTGGTGGCCGTGGAAGTACGAGGCGGGCCGGGGCGGCGACAAGTTCTACACCCCGCTGCTCGGCTTCACCCTCGGCGTGGCGCTGCTCGCCGTCGGCTTCGGCATCCTGACCTGGGGCAAGAAGTTGCTGCCCAAGGAGGTCTCGATCCAGGACCGGCACGAGGGCCAGGTGGACTCCGACGGCCGCACCATCACCGGTCAGACCATGCTCTACATGGCGGACGAGCTGGGCGTGAAGCGTCGCCCCCTGCTCGGCATCTCGCTGCTGGCCGGTCTCGCGCCGGTCGCCGCGGTCGCCGCGGCGCCGCTGGTCGGCGGCCTGATCTCGCAGCCGCACAAGAACAACCAGATGTTCACCACCGGGTTCGCCACGCCCGAGGGCGGCGAGCGGATCCGCCTGGTCCGCGAGGACGGCCGTCCGGTCCGTCCGGCGGACATCAGCACCGGTGGCCAGATCACCGTCTTCCCCGGCATCGACCACGGTGTGAGCAACAAGCACGCCGACTCGCCGACGCTGCTGATCCATCTCCGCGACTCGGACGCACAGGAATCGCGCCGGGCCAACGAGAAGATCGGCCACGGCGACTACATGTGGGGCAACTACGCGGCGTTCTCCAAGATCTGCACGCACGCGGGATGCCCGGCCAGCCTGTACGAGCAGCAGACCAACCGGCTGCTCTGCCCGTGCCACCAGTCCCAGTTCCTGATCACCGACAACGCCCGGCCAGTCTTCGGCCCCGCCAGCCGGCGGCTGCCGCAGCTGCCGATCGAGGTGGACTCCGAGGGCTTCTTCGTGGCGAAGTCCGACTACACCGAGACCGTCGGGCCTGATTTCTGGGAGCGGCCATGAAGCGTCGAAAGTTCGACCTTGCGGCGACGCCGGGCAAGGCCGCAGTGGGAGTGGATGACCGCTTCCAGGTGGCCACCCCGCTGCGCAAGCTGCTGAACAAGGTCTTCCCGGACCACTGGTCCTTCCTGCTCGGCGAGATCGCGCTGTTCTCGTTCATCGTGCTGCTGCTGACCGGTGTGTTCCTCACCTTCTTCTACGAGCCGGCGATGACCGAGGTGGTCTACGACGGCAGCTTCGCACCGCTGCAGGGCACCCCGATGTCCGCCGCGTACGCCTCCAGCCTGGACATCTCGTTCGACGTCCGCGGCGGTCTGGTGATGCGGCAGATGCACCACTGGGCGGCGCTGCTGTTCATGGCCGCGATCGTCGTGCACATGCTGCGGGTCTTCTTCACCGGTGCCTTCCGCAAGCCGCGTGAGACCAACTGGATCATCGGTTCGCTGCTGTTCTGGGTCGGCTTCCTGGCCGGCTTCACCGGCTACTCGCTGCCGGACGACGGCCTGTCCGGCACCGGGCTGCGGATCGCCTCGGCGATCATGCTGTCCATCCCGGTGATCGGCTCCTGGGTTACCTCGTCGGTCTTCGGCGGCGAGTTCCCTGGCACGATCATCATCAGCCGGTTCTTCATCGCCCACGTGCTGCTCATCCCGGGTCTGCTGGTCGCGCTGATCAGCGTCCACCTGGGTCTGGTCTTCAAGCAGAAGCACACCCAGTGGCCCGGCCCCGGCCGGACCAACAACAACGTGGTCGGCGAGCGGATGTTCCCGCGGTACGCGCTGAAGCAGGGCGGCTTCTTCATGGTCGTCTTCGGCGTCATCGCGCTGATGGGCGGTCTGTTCCAGATCAACCCGATCTGGTTGTTCGGCCCGTACGAGGCGTGGGTGGTCTCGGCCGCCAGCCAGCCCGACTGGTACGTCATGTTCCTCGACGGGTCGACCCGACTCATGCCGGCCTGGGAAATCAACATCCCGCTCGGCGACGGGTACGTCATTCCGCCGCTGTTCTGGCCGACTGTCGTGCTACCCGGCATCCTGGTGGGCCTGTCGACGATGTACCCGTTCCTGGAGGCCCGGCACCTCAAGGACCGCAAGAGCCACAACCTGCTCGAGCGTCCCCGGGACGCGCCGGCCCGGACCGCCGTCGGCGCCATGGCCGTCTCGTTCTACATCGTGCTGACGCTCTCCGGCGCCAACGACGTGATCGCTGACAAGTTCCAGATCAGCCTGAACGCGATGACCTGGGCGGGCCGTGTCGGCCTGCTGGTGGTCCCGCCGCTGGCGTACTACGTCACCTACCGGCTCTGCCTGGGTCTGCAGCAGCACGACCGGGAGGTGCTCGCGCACGGCGTGGAGACCGGCATCATCCGGCGCCTGCCGGACGGCCGGTTCGTCGAGGTGCACCAGCCGCTCAGCGCGTCCAACGGGCACGCTGACGGTCACGGCCAGCTGGACTACGTCGGCTGGGTCGTGCCCAAGAAGATGAACCGGCTGGGGGCCCTCGGCCCGGCCATCCGGGGCTTCTTCTACCCGATCGAGAAGCCGGTCGAGGCACCGGTCTCGCCGGGGCACCCGCCGGTCGAGGCCCGACCGGAGCGCGAGGAGATCGGCAGCGGCGAGAGCCGCCGCTGACCGCCCAGTTACACGGTTACGGAGCGCCCGCCGGATTCCGGCGGGCGCTCCGTCGTATCCACACCCCCGGGACCCATCCGACCAGGAGTCGGACGCCCCTGATGGGACCGGTCGACCCCGCGCGACGGGCGATCGCAGGAATAACCACGGTGAGCCGGGTATCCGTGCGGTCCAACGTCTCAAGGGGGGGAAGCATGTTGGGTATCAAACGCCTCGGCCTGTTGGCCGCGCTGGTACTTGTCGGTGTCGCGCCGGCTGCGGCCGCGCAGGCCGCGGCACAGCCGTCAACGCAGGACACCCAGTACCTGCAGGCGGTACACCAGGTCAACCTGTTCGAGATCACCGCTGGTGACCTGGCTCAGCAGAAGGGTCAGGACCAGGGGGTCAAGGACCTGGGCGCGATGCTGAAGACCGACCACACCCAGCTGGACCAGACGGTGCAGCAGACCGCGTCGCAGCTCGGGGTGGAACTGCCGAACGAGCCCAGTGCCGATCAGCAGGCGGTCATCGACAAGCTGAACAACGCCAGCGGTGCGGAGTTCGACCGGCTCTGGGTGACCAGTGAGCTGGCCGGCCACGTCCAGGCCATCCAGGCCACCCAGACGGAGATCTCGCAGGGCTCCGAGCAGTCGGTGGTCCAGTTGGCGCAGACGGCGCTTCCGACGCTGCAGACGCACTACGACGAGTTGGTGGCGCTCGCCAACAAGCTGGGCATCCCGGTTCCGCAGACCAGCGCCAGCGGTACGCCCAGCCCGGGCGGCACCGGCACTGAGTCCCCGGCTCCGGGCGGCACTGTCACCGAGTCCCCGGCTCCGGGCGGCACCGGCACCGAGTCGCCGGCTCCGGGCGGCGGCAGCACCGAGGTACCGGCTCCCAGCGAGAGCTGACGTAGCCACAGCAGACGGCCGGTCCACACTTGAGGTGGGCCGGCCGCCCTGTGCGCGCTACGCGCCGCCGTGCGGCCGGCACGGCCCCCCGAAACGGCGAGCGGGTCAGTCGGCGCTGGCCAGACCGATCGCGAACGCCTCCTCCAGGTCGTGCTGGGAGTACGCCCGGAAGGCGATGTGCGACTCGGTGTTGAGCACGCCCGGGACCTTGGAGATGCTGCCCGCGATGACCTGGGCGATCTGGTCGAACTCGCGGACCCGGACGATGGCGATGAGGTCGACGTGCCCGGCCACCGAGTAGACCTCGCTGACACCGGGAAGGTTGGCCAGGTTCTCCGCCACCTCGGGGATCGCATCGGTGGCGCAGTCGATCAGCACGATCGCGGTGATCACGGGGCATTTCTCCGTTCGTCGGCGTCGTCGCCCATGCTAGATGTTCCGGTGCGAAACCGGAGGCGGGAGCCGTCGGGGCTCAGCCCTGGGCGGGGCAGGGCACTGTCAGGTCGCTCCCGGCCCGGATCACGTTCCGTAGCCGCTCGCCGGCCCGTACTGTCGCGCCCGGCCACACCACGGTGCGGGACACGTCACCGTCAACCCGGGCGCCCGTGCCGATGACCGACTCCACGCAGTGCCCGGTCACCGTCGCGGACTCCTCGACGAGAACGCCGCCGGCCGCGGCGTGCAGGTTGGCGGCCAGGTAGTCGGCCGGGGTTCCGGTGTCGAAGAAGATGCCCGGGTAGGGCACCACAGTCAGGGCGCCCGCGGCCTCGGCCGGACGCCACACGGCGCGGACCAGGTCCGAGAACACGACCGGCAGGTCACGGACCAGCCGCCAGGGCAGCAGCGAGAAGCCGGTGAAGCAGTGCCCGGCGAAGGTGCCCGGCGCCGCCGGGTCCGCGGCGGGCTGGCCGAGCAGGCGTACGGTGTGCCCGTCCCAGCCGTCGAGCAGGGCGGCCACGTCCGGGCCCGGGGGAGCGGCCGGGTCAGCGAGGTACGCGTCGGCGTTGCCGACCAGCACCGGCCGCCCGTCGATCCAGTCCCGCAGGTTGGCCACCCCGCCCGCGGTGCCCAGCGGGTCGCCCGGCTCCACCGACAGGTGTGCGCGGTCGCCGACGTGCGCCACCACCTGATCGCCGAGGTAACAGGCGTTCACCGCCACCCGATCGGGACCGGTCAGGCCCAGGCCGGCCAACCGCGCCAACGCCCGATCCAGCAGGGGGACGTTGCCCACCGGGCAGAGCGCCTTGGGTAGCCGTTCGGTGAGCGGGCGCAGCCGCGTACCCTCGCCGGCGGCCAGCACCACCGCGCACAGCTCCGCCGGCACACCGGCCGCCCCGGTCACGGGGTGTCGTCGGGCACGGGCGGCGGGAACTGCCCGGCCATCGGCCCGATGTCGTAGTAGGCGAGCAGCCGGGCCGTCGGCCAGGTCAGCTTGGGCAGATCGTCCAGGGGGTGCCAGGCGGCCTCGAAGACCTCCCCGCCGTCGACGGTCAGCTCGGTGCTGGACGCCGGCACCTCGGCCTCGAAGACCATGTCCACCCAGCCCTTGGCGTGCACGATCGCGTTCGGCACCGCCGGGCGCAGCCGCGACGGTGGGAGCCGGACACCGGACTCCTCGAACAGCTCACGGGCCGCGCCCACCACCGGAGCCTCACCCCGGTTGAGCAGGCCGGCGGGGAGCGACCAACCCTTGCCGGGCGGCTGGCGCAGCATGAGCAAGCGACCCGCGCCCGTCGCCTCGGTGTCCCGGACCAGGGTCACCGCGCCGACGATGTACTTGGGCACGACCAGCCGGACCAGGCGCCGACGCACCGGCAGCGGCAGCCGGTAGAAGGCCTGGTAGAAGAGGGCCCGACCGGTGGCGCGGGAGCGGGGGATCATGACTCCAGGCTAGTGGTCACGAATGTCCTTCGGTCGCGCTGGGGCCCGCCGGGTCACTGTCGATGGTCGACGAGGTCGATGAGCTGGCGGACCACGGTGTCTGGTTCGATCACCCGGTCGAAGACCGCGACCAACAGGGTCTCCAGGTCGGGGTAGCCCAACTCCTCGGAGAGGCGCAGCAGTGGCAGGTCACTGGCGAGGCCCCGGTTGTGCTGGCGAAGGGCGAGCCCGATGGTGGCCCGACCGAGGCGCACCTTGTCGCTGATCGTGATGCCCGGCTCGGTGTGCTCGGCGAACCACCTGTTGATCTGCATCTGCGCGTGCGGCGACTTGACGAAGGTCAGCCACTCCCGCCGGGGGCCGCGCGGCGCCACACCGGCCTCGAAGCCGTTGTCGCCGTCGTTCTCGGTGAAGATCTCCACCACGTCGCCCTCGTCCAGCTCCGAACTGAGCGGGGCCAGCCGACCGTTGATGCGCGCGGCGAGGCAGTGGTCGCCCCGGTCGTTACCCAGCTCGTACGCGAGGTCGACGGGCGTGGCACCGGCCGGCAGCACGACCTGCCGCCCGTCGGCGAAGACCTGGATCTGGCCCTCGGCCAGGTCGCAGCGCAGCGACTCGTAGAACTGTGCAGGGTCGGCGGCGTCCGGCTCCCAGTCGAGCACCCGGCGCAGCCAGTCCAGCTGTTCGGCACGGGCCGCGGCGCTGCCACGCCCCGATTGGGGGAAACGGAAGTCGGCGGCGATGCCGTACTCGGCCGAGCGGTGCATCTCCTCGGTGCGGATCAGCACCTCCACTGTGCGGTCCTGGGGGCCGCAGACGCTGGTGTGCAGCGAACGGTAGAGGTTGTTCTTCGGCGAGGCGATGAAGTCCTTGAAACGGCCGGCCACCGGTCGCCAGGTGCCGTGGATCGCGCCCAGCGCGGCGTAACAGTCGGTGGCCGGGCCGTCGACCACCACCACGATGCGGGGCAGGTCGTACGGGGCGGTGTGGCCGCCGGCGATGGTGTCCTTCCAGATCGAGTAGAGGTGCCGGGGACGGGGGCTGACCTCGGCGTCGACCCGGCTGCGGCGCAGCGCCACCCTGGTCCGGGTGACCACCGAGTCGAGGTAGGAATCCCAGCCCGGCCGATCGTGCACGTGCCGGGCCAGCCGGGCGTGCTCGTCGGGCTCGAGGTGCAGCAGCACCACGTCGTCCAGCTCGCGTTTGAGGGTCTGGATGCCCAGCCGGTCACAGAGCGGGACCAGCACCTCCTGGGTCTTGCGGGCGATCCGTTCCCGCGACGATGCGGAGCGCACCCCGAGCGTCCGCATGTTGTGCAGCCGATCGGCCAGCTTGATGATCAGCACCCGGACGTCCTTGGCGGCCGCGACGATCATCTTGCGGACCGTCTCCGCCTCGGCGGCCTTGCCGTAGAACGCCTTGTCGAACTTGGTCACCCCGTCGACCAGGTGGGCCACCTCGCCGCCGAAGTCCTCGGAGAGTGCCTGGAGGGTGTAGCGGGTGTCCTCAACTGTGTCGTGCAGCAGCGCCGCGACCAGGGTGGTGGTGTCCATCCCCAGCTCGGCGCAGATCTGCGCCACCGCGAGGGGATGGGTGATGTACGGTTCCCCGCTCTTGCGGAACTGCCCGCGGTGCATGTTTTCCGCGATCGTGTAGGCACGGCGCAGCACCGCGGGGTCGGTGCCGGCGTGGATGCCCCGGTGGGTGCGGACCAGTTGGGTGACCGGGTCCGAGTCGGTGGTCGGCCAGCTGAGCAGCGACCGCAGCCGGCGAGCGAGCGGCAGCTCACCCGGCTGTGTCGGCAGGGCGCCCCCCAGGGCGGCGCCGTGTCCGGCGTCGACGTCCACGAGGGACACCTCCTCACCCCGGCTCCACATCGCCGGGACCCGGCGGGGGAGCAGGCCCACGAATCGGGCAGGACTGCACTTCTCTAACAGCCTAAGCGAGTCGACGTAGTCCGATCGGTCAGTTGGTCATGAGCGTTCGGTCGAGAGTTGGTGGGACGCGCCGCCCTCGGCCTTCGCCAGCAGGTCACGGAACCGGCCCGCGCCACTCGCCGGAGAGGACCAACCGGACGACATCTCGACGAGTCGGGTCTCCGGTCGCTCCAACCAGGACAGGATCCGCTCGGACTCCTCGGCGGTCGCGGCCGGCACCGGACCGTGCCCGCCCGACACCGTCTCGGCGGTGGCCCGGATCGTGGTCAACGTGGGACGCGGGTGCACGCCCGGCGGGGACACCCCCGCGCCGGCCAGTCTGCCGTGCCGGACCAGCGCCAACTCCCAGCCGCCCCGGGCGGCCGGCCGGGCCGCGGCCAACTCGACGATCCCGGTCAGCGCGGCCAGCCGCTGCATCCGCACTGTGGCCCGCAGCACGGCGGCCAGCCGGGACCGCACCACGGCGGCCTCCTCGTAGCGCTGGTCGCGGGAGAGCACGTCGATCCGCGCGAGCAGTGCGTCCACCACCGGCTGGGGGTCACTGGCCGTCGCGGTGCGGAATGGCGTGGCGGCGCTGTCGTCGTACTCCTCGGGGGTGATCTTGTGTTCGCAGGGCGCCGGGCAGCGACCCAGCTCGGCCAGCGCGCAGGCCGGCGTGACGGTGCGTAGCGAGAGCCGGTGCGTGCACTGGCGCAGTGGCACCGCGTCGTGGAAACCGGCGGCGGCCAGCTCGGCGGCTCGCCGGGAGGTGAACGGCCCGAGGTACGCGGTGTCGGTGGGGGAGAGGTCGCGGACGATCGACAGCCGAGGGTACGGACCGTCGGTCAGCTTGAGCCAGACCATGCGTTCCGGGTATTTGGACCGGCGGTTGTACGGCGGGGCGTGCGCGGCGATCAACCGCAGCTCACGGACCTCCGCCTCCAACGAGTGGGCGCACTCCACCGCCTCCACCCGCTCGGCCGCGCCCAGCATCTCGGAGATCCGGGCGCGCTTCTCGCCGGCGGTGAAGTAGCTGCGCACCCGGGTGGCGATGTCGACCGAGGTGCCCACGTAGAGCGGCCTGTCGTCGGCGGCCCGGAAGATGTAGACCCCGGGGACCTTGGGCAACCCCTCGGCCAGGTGCCGTTTGCGGCGCTGGGTCGGGGTGACAGCGCGGGCGAACTCGATGGCGTCGCCGACCGTGTCCACCCGGTGCCCGCCGAGCCGACCGATCAGCCCGTGCAGCACGTCGACGGTGGCCTTCGCGTCGTCCAACGCCCGGTGGGTGGGCTGGGTGGCGGTGCGGAAGTAGGCGGCCAGGGTGCCCAGCTTGCGGTTGGGCACCTCGTCGCGGGTCAGCACCCGGCGGGCGAGCGCCGCCGTGTCCAGGACCCGGGGGTTGGGCCAGCGGTAGCCGTGCTTGGCGCAGGCGGCCTTGAGGAAGCCCACGTCGTACGGGGCGTTGTGGGCCACCAGCACCGCGTCGTCGATGAACTCCAGGAAGCTCGGCAGCACCTGCTCGATCGGTGGCGCCGGCACCAGCATGGCCTGGGTGATGCCGGTCAGCACCGTGATGAACGGCGGAATCGGCTGGCCCGGGTTGACCAGGGTCGCCAGCTCCCCCAACTGCTCACCACCGCGCACCTTCACCGCGCCGATCTCGGTGATCCCGCCGCCGTCCGGCGCGCCGCCGGTGGTCTCCAGGTCGACCACCACGAACGTCGTCGCGTAGAGCGGCAGCGCCGGGTCCACCCCGCCAACCGCCGGGTCGAGACCGGCCAGTGACTCCTGGACGTACTCCGCCTGTGCCATCGGCGGCACGCTAGCGCCCCGGTCCGACACTCCCGTCGCAGCCGTCCCATCCGTCACCATGGGGCTAGGATGAGAGATCGGCTCACTCACCGGGCGGTGGGCCCGGTCGCGGTGGGAGACTTGCCACATGCCCCTCACCGAGCCGTACGACGACCACCTCCCGCAGGAGGATCCGGTCGCGCTCGACGGGGCCCTGGGCAACCCGGACGACAACGTAGTCACCGACACATCTGGCGCATCGGACCCGACGACGACGGGCGACGGCCCCGCCGCCGAGCCGGAGCCGACCCTGCCCGAGCCGGTCCGGCAGCGGATCGTGACGCTGACCGCCGCGGTGTTGCCCACCCTTCCCACCGACGAGGTCCCGGTGCCGTTGCGTCGGGTGGCCAAGTTCGCCCCCAACCGACGCGCCCGACTCGGCGCGCCGGTCATCGCCGCCCAGCTCACCGCCGACCCGCTGTTCCGGCAGCGGGTCACCGCGCGGGTCCTGGCCGACGCCGGCGATCTCGGCGCGGCGGTGGTCGAGGGCACCGCGCCGGCCGCCGCCGACCCGGTCGAGGTGGCCGCGCTGGCCTACCTGGCCCGTCCCCGTGGCTGGCGGGAGCTGATCGACGCCAGCGGCGCGGCAGTGCGTGCCGAGGCGGACAGCGCCGTCGTCGCCGAGTTGGTCCGCGAGGCCGAGCAGCGGGCCACCCGGGCCGAGCACGACCGCGCGGTGGCCCGGGTCGAGGCCGAGAAGCTTCGCGACGAGTTGGCCCGCGTCCGCGAGGAGCTTGGTCAGCTCCGCGAGGAGTCCCGACAGGTGGCTCGCACCCTGCGGGAGACCCAGGTCCGCGAGCGGAAGGCCACCGAGCTGCTGGCCACCGAGCGCGGCCGGGCCGCCCGCGCCAGCGCCGACGTGGACGCCGAACTCCGCCGCGCCCGGGCCCGGCTGGCCGAGGCCGAGGCCGCCGCCGGAGTGGCCCGGGCCAGCGCCAAGGAGGCGCGCTCGGTCGACGACGCCCGGCTCTGGCTGCTCCTGGAGACCATCGGCCAGGCTGCCGTCGGGCTGCGCCGGGAGCTGGCGCTCGACCCGGTGGACAAACTCCCCGCCGACTTCGTCGCCGACGCGTTCGCCGAGCAGCCGGGCACCGCCCCGGCCGGCCCCGCCGCCCGCGCCCGCGACACCGACGACCCGGCCCGGCTCGACCAGTTGCTCGCCCTGCCCCGGGCGCACCTCGTGGTGGACGGCTACAACGTCACCAAGCGTGGCTTCGGCGAGATGTCCCTGGAGCAGCAGCGCAAACGCCTGATCACCGGGCTGGGCGGGATCGCCGCGCAGACCGGCGACGAGGTCACTGTGGTCTTCGACGGCGCCGAGCGGATGCACGGACTGCCGCCCGCGCCGCGCGGCGTACGGGTGCTCTTCTCCCGCAAGGGTGAGACCGCCGACGAGCTGATCCGGCGACTGGTCCGTGCCGAGCCGGCGGGCCGACCGGTGGTGGTGGTCTCGTCGGACCGCGAGGTCGCCGACGGGGTACGCCGGCACGGCGCCTACCCGCTGGGCGCGGACTCGCTGCTACGGCGGCTCGCCCGCTCCTGACCTACCCGGCTGTCGTACCCGAGCGTTAGCGTCGCTGCTGTCGCTGACGGGAGGGAGTCGCCATGAGCCAGGACGACGTCAAGGTCTTCCTCGACCGGGACTTGCGAGGTGCCCGGTTCAACAGGTCGACGCTGGCCGGGGCGGTGATGCGCGGCGTCGATGTGGATGCTCTGGACATCGACGCACCGTGGCTGGCCGAGGGCACGTTCCTGATCAACGGCGTCGATGTCGTACCGCTGGTCGAGGCCGAGCTCAACCGGCGATTTCCCGGGCGCGACCTTCGGCAGGCCAACAATCCGGACGACCTCCGCGTGGCGTGGGCGGCTCTCGAACGGGCCTGGGCGGCGGCGGTCGACCGGGCTGTGTCCATGCCCGAGGGTGCTGTCGACGTCTCGATCGACAGGGAGTGGTCGTTCGCGCAGACACTGCGCCACCTCGCGTTCGCCGCCGACACCTGGTTGGGCAAGTCGATCCTGCGCCTGCCGCAGCCCTTCCACCCACTCGGGCAACCGCATGCCGAGTACGAGACGGAGGGCTTCGACATGTCGATCTTCGTCGTCGAGCAGCCGACGTTCGCCGAGACCCTTGAGCTGCGAGCCGAGCGGCAGGCGATGGTCCGCGACTTCCTCGCAGCCGTCACACCGGACCTGCTCGCCGAGACTCGGCCGGCCGCCTGGTGGCCCGAGAAGCAGGTGTCCGTCCTGCACTGCCTTCACGTCATCTTCGACGAGGAGTGGCAGCACCTCCGCTTCGCACTGCGTGACCTCGACGCGCAGGGCTGATCAGGTGCAGCGCCTCGTCGGTCAGCCGTAGCGGCAGACGAGGCTGACGGCGCAGGTCCCGGCCGGGTGGGATACCCCGATTTCGCTGATCTGGAGTGGATCTAGCCCTGAAACGGGCGGTCGGACGGGGTTCCTGTCGTACCCGGTGGTTAGTGTCGATGTCACCGACGGTGCTCGGTCGGCGACGAAAGGGCGTCGACCGAGCGCCGAGAGCCGATCAGGAGGCACGATGCTCATCGACTGTGACGGGTGCGCGAAGCGGGCCGACGGCTGTTCCGGCTGCCCGCTGACCGCCCTGTTCGACGAGACGTCCCCGGCGGCCGGGTTGGTCGCCGCCGAGGTCGAGGCCATCGAGGTGTTCGCCCGGGCCGGCTTCGACGTGGAGGTGCTGGCCGCACCCGCGCGCCCGGAGGCAGCTCGCCGTCGTGCCACCCGCCGCGTCGCCTGAGCACGGCACCGCGCCCGGAAGTGGGCTTCTCACGGGCCATAGGATGAGCGGTCACGGCAGGAGGAGCGGCGCGATGAACGGGGAACAACGGGCGGTGACGCGGTGACGCCGCGCGGTTGGGCGCTGCTGACCCTGGCCGTGCTCACCCTCGCGCTGGTCGTGCTGGCCGCGCTGCTCATCCCGTGGCACCGCCCGCCGGCACCCCGGGCCGACCAACTCGCCGCGCTGCGCGACCTTCCGACCGAGCAGGTGGCCAAGGGGCGGGAGTTCCGGGCCGCGCTGCGTCCCGGTGGCTACGCCGCGCTCGCCATTGGGCTGCTGATCGCCCTCGCGCTCGGCTTGACCCCGTTGGGCAGTCGTCTGGTCGAGCTGGTGGGCCGGCCGTTCGGTGGGCACTGGGCAGCGCAGGCTGTGCTCGGCGGGCTGGCGGTGGTGCTCGTCGCCGACCTGGTGACGCTCCCGTTCGCCGCCTGGCGGCAGAGCGTGCTCACCCGCTACGGGTTGAGCACCAACGGCTGGAGCGGCTGGGCGGTCGATCTGCTCAAGTCGTACGCCGTCAGCGCGGTGATCGGCGCGGTGGCGCTGTTCGGCTTCTACGCGGTCATCCGGCTCGCGCCACGCTGGTGGTGGGCGTTCGGTGCGGCCGGCGCCGCGGTGCTCGTGGCGCTGCTGTCGTTCGTGCTACCGGTGCTGGTGGAGCCGGTGTTCAACCGCTTCACCCCGATGGAGCAGGGCCCGTTGCGCACCGAGCTGATGAGCATGGCCGCCCGCGACGGGGTGCCGGTGCGTGACGTGCTGGTCGCCGATGCCTCCCGGCGCACCAGGGCGGTCAACGCGTACGTCTCCGGTCTCGGGCCGACCCGACGGGTGGTCGTCTACGACACGCTGCTGCGCGAGGCGACCCCGGCCGAGGTGACCGCCGTCGTCGCGCACGAGTTGGGGCACGCTAAGGACTCCGACGTGGCGGCCGGCACACTGACCGGGGCGCTGGGCGCCGCGGCCGCCGTGGTGGCGCTCTACCTGCTCGGCTCGTGGGGGCCATTGCTGCGGCTGGCCGGTGTCGACTCGGTGGCCCAACCGCGCGCGTTCCCGCTGCTGGTCGCCCTGGTCACGGTGGCCGGGCTGGTTGCCGCTCCGGTGCAGGCGTTGATGTCCCGCCGGGTGGAGGCGCGGGCCGACGCTCACGCGCTCGCGCTCACCAACGACCCGGAGTCCTTCGAGTCGATGCAGCGCCGGCTCGGCTCGGTCAACCTCGGCGACCCCGACCCGCCCCGCTGGGAATACCTCTATTCGGCCTCACATCCATCCACAGTGGAGCGGATGGCCGCCGCCCGCGCGTACGCCCGGGAGGCCGGCCGATGAACCGCACCCTGCTGATCACCAATGACTTTCCGCCCCGCCCGGGTGGGATCCAGTCGTTCGTGCACAATCTCGCGGTCCGTCAACCGGCCGGCTCGGTGGTCGTCTACGCGTCGAGCTGGCGTGGGGCCGCGAAGTTCGACGCCGACCAGCCGTTCGAGGTGATCCGGGAGCGTACCCGGGTGTTGTTGCCGACCCCGTTGATCGCCCGGAGGGCGGCTCGGTTGGCGCGCGCGTACGACTGCGACACCGTGTGGTTCGGCGCGGCGGCCCCGTTGGGCCTGCTGGCGGCAGGCCTGCGGCGGCGGGCCGGCATCCGCCGGGTGGTGGCGCAGACCCACGGCCACGAGGTCGGTTGGGCGGCGGTGCCGGCCGCCCGGCCGGCGCTGCGGCGCATCGGTCGGGGTGTGGACGTGACCACCTATCTCGGCGAGTACACCCGCAGCCGGTTGGCCCGGGTGCTGGACGGGGTCACCGAGCTGCGCCGCCTCGCGCCCGGGGTCGATGTGGACACCTACCATCCGAGCGTGGACGGTGAACAGGTCCGGGCCCGGCTCGGGTTGACCGACCGGCCGGTGGTCGTCTGTGTGTCCCGGCTGGTGCCACGCAAGGGTCAGGACACCCTGATCCGAGCCCTGCCGGAGATCCGCCGCCAGGTGCCCGACGCGGCCCTGCTGATCGTCGGTGGCGGGCCGTACCGGGCGACCCTGGAGAAGCTGGCCCGCCAGACCGGTGTGGAACGGGATGTGGTGTTCACCGGCACGGTGCCGTCGGTGGAGTTGCCGGCGCACTACGCGGCCGGCGACGTCTACGCGATGCCGTGCCGGACCCGCAACCGCGGCCTCGACGTCGAAGGGCTGGGCATCGTCTACCTGGAGGCATCCGCGACCGGCCTGCCGGTGGTGGCCGGTGATTCCGGCGGCGCGCCGGACGCGGTCCGGGAGGGGGAGACCGGCTACGTCGTCCGCGGTCGGGACGTTGCCCAGCTCGCCGACCGGGTCGCCCGGCTGCTCGCCGACCGGGACTTGGCCCGTCAGCTGGGCGCTGCTGGCCGGGCGTGGGTGGAACGGGAGTGGCGCTGGGAGGCGCAGGCGGAACGCATGGCGGCACTGCTCGCCGGCTGACGGCTACCTGAAGGCAGTGGCCCGAGCTCCATCCTGGAAGGAGGGGCTTCGTCGCCGTGGACGATGCCCCTCCGTTGCGCGCTTGAGCGCGATCGGGTGGATCAGGAGGCTACCGTCACGGTTACCGATCCGATGACGATCCGATGATCGGAGCAGGCGCCGCCACAGCTGTTGGAAATGGTCAGCGAATCACCATCGTAGGCACCCACGATCTTGTCCTCCCGTACGAAAATCAAATCGATTTTCTTGCCCGGCCCGCACGGGCCGGGAGGAGTCCCATCGTCCTGGGTGTTCTCGCCGTATCCGACGCAGCGCGAATCACGATCGTCAAGCTCCCGATGGGCGCCAACGTTGTTGGGGTTGTTCGCCGTGTTCACCGACTGCGCATACCACCTGTCCAGGCGGTTGTAGCTGGGCTGGGCGTTGAAGTCGCCCGCGATGATTACGGTGTCGCCGCTGGCGTTGAACGCATCCACGTGAGCACGGACCGCGTCGAGCTGCTGCTGGTTGATCGGGCTTCCCCCGATGATTTCGCTCGACGTGGTGATATGGGTCGTGCAGAACCGAAGGTGTGGCCGGGCCTCAAGCGGGGTGCACAACAACTTCCGCTTCTCCACCCGGCCGTCGTCCGGCAGCGTGATGCGGTCGGCAGTGCCCATCGGTGCCTTGCTGAAGAGGGCGATGCCGGACTTCTCGCCGCCGCAGCCGGTGTCGTTGGTGCTCTCGAACCGCGAGTAGTCGTCCTCGTTCTCGCCCCAGTCGGACGCCCGGAGATTCGCCTGCACCGCCTTGTACTGCCCCCAGCACAGCTCGTTGAGAGCGGCGAGATGTGTTGAGCGGTTCCGGATGGAATTGGAGATCACGTCAATCAAGCCGTTGCTGGTCGAGCCGCGGTGCATCGTCCAGCCCGCCACGTTCCAGGTCCATACGTTGTAGCTGACGTTGGCGGCTGCCGAACTGACACCGGCGCTCGCCAGTAGAACAGTGAGAATTGTTGCGGCCGCCAAGCCGCCCTTCCAGATACGCACATCTACCCCCGTAATTGGCGCGAGAATGCGTATCGTAGCGCCCGCTCAAGTTCCACTGTGGACCCGCCGGCTCGGTGCGAGAAAACTCGCGTATCGGGCCGCGCCCGGCATGTTCGCGAGCGCTGTCGGTTGCGCTCGACGGGGCCCGGCGAGGAGCAGGCGTTCAGCTCTCCCGGGCGGGCGCGTAGTGCGGGACGTACTCCTGGCCGGTGAGCTTCTGGATCGCCGCCATCACCTCGTCGGTGACCGTCCGGATGTCGCGGGGCCCGTTGATCCGCTCGGCGACCGGGATCGGCGGGCCGAACCGCAGGGTGATCGGGTGTCGACGGGGCAGCCGCGCGTCGACCGGCAGCACCTCGGCGGTGCCGGTCACGCCGACCGGGATGATCGGCACGTCGGCGTCGCGGGCCAGCCGGGTCATCCCGACCCGGCCCCGGTAGAGCCGCCCGTCCGGGGAGCGGGTGCCCTCCGGATAGACGGCGACCAGGCCGCCGGCGCGCAGCACCGGGACGGCGGCGTCGAGGGCGCGCAGGGCGGCCCGGCCGTCGGCTCGGTCGACCGGGATGGCGCCCATGCCGGCGACGATCCGCCGGTTGAGCCAGCCGCCCGGACCACGCCCGTTGAAGTATTCGACCTTCGCCCAGAAGGTGACGTGTCGGGGCGTCGAGGTGACGAGAAACAACTCGTCGGCGACGGACAGGTGATTACCGGCGAGGATCGCGCCGCCGTTTCGGGGCAGATGCTCCAGCCCTTCCACCCGAGGGTGCCAGCCGAACCGCAGCGCGGTGCCGACGGTCAGTTTGGTGACGTCGTACAGCAGGGGCACGTGTCCTCCGGGGTCGGGTTTCTGGCCGGCGCCGGGCCGAGGTGGGCGTCCAGCGTGGCGCGCAGCAGGGCATCGTCGTCGGTGGCGCCGGTGGCCAGCGGCAGGCTGCCCCAGGCCCAGAGTTGGGCGATGCCGTGCAGGTTCGCCCACAGCGCGCCGGCCAGCACCGCCGCGGGCGCGTCGGTGGGCCGGCGCGCCTGTGCCACCAGGTCGGCCAGCACGGCGAACAGCGGCAGGCTCGTCTCGCGCAGCCGCAATCGGCCGCTGTCCAGCAGGTCGTGGCGGAACATCAGCTCGAACATGCCGCGATGGGCCGCCGCGAAGTCCAGGTACGTCCGGGCCAACGCGGTCAATCGGGTACGCGGGTCCGGACCGACGTCACGCAGCGTTCGCTCGAACCGGGCGGTGAGGTCGGCGAACCCTTCCCGGGCGATGGCGGAGAGCAGGTCGACGTGGGTTGGGAAGTAGCGGCGCGGTGCGCCGTGCGAGACCCCGGCACGACGGGCGATCTCCCGCAGCGACACCGCCGACTGGCCCTCGCGCAGCACCAGATCCACCCCGGCGGCCACCAGCCGAGCCCGCAGCCCCGTCTCGTCCGCGTCCATAGACACTGTCTACCAGTCGCCGTAGACGCCGTCTACCTCGTCGGTGGGGTGGGCTTCAAGCAAACGTGTCTCGGGGGCTGCCGTGCCTTGCCGGGATCAGCGTGATGCCGGTGAGTCATCGTGATGACTCACCGGCATCACGCTCAACGGAAGATCCGACCCCGCGTGGTCCGCTCGCGTCGTCCGCTCGTCTGCGCCCAACTGGTGAGCCCGGCGAGCTGCGGGTGATGGGTGAGCCGCAGTTTGGGGGAGTGGGCGGGGACGGGTTGGGGCGTGCGGGCCCGAGGGTCAGCGCATGCGGGCCAGGATGCGATCGGCGGGGGCCGGGCGGCCGAAGTGCCAGCCCTGTGCTGCGTCGCAGCCGATCGCGCGTAGCCGCTCGGCCTGCCCGGCGGTCTCCACACCTTCGGCGGTGACGGTCAGGTCCAGCGCGTGCGCCAGCGAGACCAGGGAGGCGAGGATCCGCTCGTCGGTGCGGCCGACGGAGGGCGAGCGCAGGCCGGCCACGAACTCTCCGGCCACCTTCAGCTCGGTCACCGGCAGGTCCCGCAGGTACGCCAGGTTGCTGTAGCCGGTGCCGAAGTCGTCGATCGCGATGCGTACCCCGAGGTCGGCAAGGACCCGCAGGGCACGGACCGGCTCCTCGGCGGTGCTCATCATCGTGCTCTCGGTGATCTCCAGTTGGAGGCGCTCCGGTGGCAGGCCGGTCTGCCGCAGCAGCGCGCGGACCTCCTGCACCAAACCGGGCCGGTGCACCTGCCGTACCGCCAGGTTGACGCTGACGAACGGCGCGGCGGCACCCCCGGCCGACCACGCCTCGGCCTCGCGGCACGCCTCGGCCAACACCCATCCGCCCAGCTGGACGATCAGGCCGGTTTCCTCGGCCAACCCGATGAAGCTGTCCGGGCGCAGCACCCCCAACTCGGGGTGCCGCCAGCGGACCAGCGCCTCCACGCCGACCAGGCTGCCGTCGCGCAGTGAGGTCAGCGGCTGGTAGTCGAGGTAGAACTCGCCCCGCTCCAACGCCGCCGGGATGGCCGCGGAGAGCGCGTAGCGGGCCAGTTCACGTTGATTGCGCTCGGCGTCGTAGAGCGCCCAGCGCGCCCCACCGGCGGACTTCGCCCAGTGCAGAGTGCTGTCGGCGGCTCGCATCAGGTCCGTGGGGTTGGCACCGGCCACCTGGCGCTCGACGATGCCGATGCTCGCCGAGATCTGCAGCTCGTGCCCGTCGACCAGGGCCGGTGTGCGTACCGCGGCGAGCGCGGTCTCGGCCACCGCCACCATGTCGTCGGTGCCGGCGGTGCGTTCCACCAGGATGACGAACTCGTCGCCGCCGAGCCGGGCCACCAGGTGCTCGCCCATGGCCTTGCGCAGCCGCTCAGCCACAGTGGCCAGCAGAAGGTCGCCGATCTGGTGCCCCAGCGTGTCGTTGACCACCTTGAAGCGGTCCAGGTCCAGGAAGCACACCCCGACCCGCTGCGCGCCCCGGCCCGGCTCGTTGAGCGCGGCGGCGAGCCGTTCGGTGAACAGCGTCCGGTTGGGCAGGCCGGTGAGCGGGTCGTGGGTGGCCTGATGCCGGAACCGGGCCTCGCTGGCCCGCAGTGCCCGCTCGGCCTGGGTGCGGGCCCGCATGGCGGCGCGGCGGATCGACTCCTGCTCGTCGAGCGTCCGGTCGCGCAGCGCGCGGGCGTAGCCGGTCGCGACGGCCGCCAGCAGCCGGGCCATCCGGTCCTCGACGTCCTCGGCCACCAGGCCTAGGTCGCGCACCAGGCGGAGCTGGATGACCTCGACCGTACGACCCAGCCCCTCGGCGGAAGCGATGTGCGCGGCGACCAACTCGGCGCCGACCCGGTGCCCGGCGCGCAGGTCGAACGGCTCGGTGCGCAACGCCCCGGCCAGTTCCCCGGTGAGCCGGTCCAGAAGGGACTCCAACTGGGCCTGGGTCATCGGTAGGTAGCTGGTGCCGGAGACCGCCTTCGCCCAGGCCCGGGCGAACGTCCCCGGATAGGGGTTCGCCCCGGGCGACTCAGTCACCGAGGCGCCCGACGCCGCCCATGAAGACCGCGCGCTCGGCGTCCTCCGCGCTCTCCGGAGTGTCCGGTCGCCACTCGGGCACCCAGACCACGCCGGGGTCGAGCAGCTCGAAGCCGTCGAAGAGCGCGGTCAGCTCGGCGCGGCTGCGCACGGACAGCGGGTTGTCGGTGCGCCGGTAGACCCGCTCCGCCTCGGCGCGTTCGTCCTCGCTGCGCCCGTCGTCGCTGGCTTGCGACAGCACCAGGTAGCTGCCGGGCGCCAAGGCGTCCCGCAGTGTCCGCAGCAGCTCCGCCGGCCGGTCGTCGTCGGGGACGAAGTGCAGGACGGCCACTACCATCACGGCCACCGGCTGGCTCAGGTCGAGCAGCTTGCGGACGTCCGGATGGGCCAGGATCGCCTCCGGGTTGCGCAGGTCCTCCTGCACGACCACGGCCTGCTCGTTGCCGGCGAGGATCTCACGGCTGTGCGCCACCGCCACCGGGTCGACGTCCACATAGACCACTCGCGACTGCGGGTCGAGCTGCTGGGCGATCTCGTGCACGTTGCCGACCGTCGGGATGCCCGAACCGATGTCCAGGAACTGCCGGATCCCGGCGTCGGCGAGGTGGTGCACGGCGCGCCGCAGGAACGCCCGGTTGGCCTGGGCCATCAACGGTGCCTCGGGCACCGCGGCGACCATGGCCTGCGCCGCGGCCCGGTCGGCGGCGAAGTTGTGTGAGCCGCCGAGGTAGTAGTCGTACATCCGCGCGACGCTCGGGCGCTCGATGTCGATGGTGTCGGGTGCCCAGTCCGGCCGCTGCATGCGTTTCACCCCTCGAATCCGCGACGCGAGCATCGTCGCCCGCGCGGGTATTGTGCACCCGCCACGCACGCCAGACCATAGCGCGCCGAAGGTTGCCCGCCGACGTCGGTCGATGCGCGACGGTCCGCGCCTGCCGAAGCTGGCGCGGACCGTCGGTCGCGTCGTCCCGCTCGACGAGCGGGATGCAGGTCAGAACTTCGGCGCGTCCGGTGCCTCGAGCAGGCCCAGCCGGAGCGCGGTCATCAGGGCCTGAGCCCGGTTGGCCGCGCCGAGCTTCTCGTAGAGCTTCGAGATGTGCGTCTTCGCCGTGGACTCGCTGACGAACAGCTGCTTGGCGATGCCCGCCACGCTCATCCCGTCGGCGAGCAACCGCAGCACCTGCCCCTCCCGGGGAGACAACTGCGGGCCGGACGGGGCGAGCCGGCGCTTCATCGCCTCGGCCAGGTCGGCCGCCGTGAACGCGCTGGGGGAGGAGGCGGCGTGCCGTGCGGCGGCCACCACCTCGTCGGCAGGGGCGGTCTTCGGCACGAAGGCGCTCGCGCCGGCCTCAAGGGCGCCGAAGAGCTGGTCGTCGCCCGCATACATGGTCAGCACCACGATGCCCATCGACGCGCTGGACTTCCGCAGTGCGCGGGTGGCCTCCAGGCCGCTGCCGTCGGGCAGCCGCAGATCCATGATCACCACGTCCGGCTGCAAGGCGCCGGCCTGGCGTACTCCCTCCGCCGCCGTGGCCGCCTCACCGACGACCTCGAACTGGCGGTCGCGCTCGAAGGCGTGCCGCAAACCCTTGCGAATCAGGTCATGATCGTCGACAAGGAGGACCTTGGTACGGGTGGCCGGTATCGGACTTGTGGTCATCCTCGGGTTACTCCCCTTCTGGTGCTGCGCTGCCGCGCACGTTATCGCGCCGGGCCGAGGTGCCGAGAACCACCGCCACAGTCGTGCCGCTGGGTTGCCGCGGCCTGATCTCCAACCGGCCCCGGATACGTTCCGCCCTCTCGGCCATGATCGCAAGACCGTACCGCCCGTCCGGGCGCTGGTCAGCCATCCCCTGACCGTCATCCGACACTTCTATTTGCGCGTACGGGGGGTCGACCTCACACGTGACCCACAAATTCGACGCCCCGGCGTGCTTGCGCGCGTTGGTCACCGCCTCCTGCGCGATGCGCAGCAACTCGGCTTCGGTGGCGGCCGGCAATCGGGCGGTGGACTCGTCCAGCGAGAGGTGCACCCGCAGTCCGCCGGACGCGCCCACGGTGCGCGCGTACTCGGCGATCGCCGCGGCCAACCCACCCTGCCGGTCCACCTCGCTGCGCAGCTCGAAGAGGCTCAGCCGCAGCTCCTGGATCACGCGTGTCACCTCGCCGCGCAGCGTACGCAGGGCCTCGGCGGTCTCGTCGGCGTCGTCGAAGACGGTGGCCAGGGCGTTGTCGATGCCGTAGCCGACCATCACCAACTCCTGGGCGACCCCGTCGTGGATCTCCCGGGCCAGCCGCTGCCGCTCCTCGTTGGTGGCCAGCGAGCGCACCTCGTCGAAGAGCAGCGCCGCCTCCAGCCGCAGCGCGGCCGGGCGGGTCAGCGCTGTCACCCGGGACACCACCGGTGGTGGGTACGCGTGCGCGGCGTCGGCCTCCAGCACCACCAGCCCCACAGTGCGCACCCCGGCGACCAGCGGAATGATCAGCGCGGACACGTCGCCGCCGCGGTGCGAGCGGGACTGCGACCGGGCGGCAGTGGTGGCCTGCTGGGTGGCCCAGGCGTCGGCGATCGCCGAGTCCGCGTCCAGCGTCGTCTCCCAGTCCACCCGGTCGACGCCGGCCTGGGCGAGCACCACGAGCCGGCCTCCGCCGCTGGCCGACAGCACCGCGCCCCGGTCCGCGCGGGCCACCGTGCGCAGTTCCTCCAGCAGGTGCTCGGAGATGCCGCCGGGGTCCAGGGTCGCCCCGGGCAGCTGCCGGGCCACCGTCCGCAGCTGGGTCAGCAGCCGGGTTGCCTCGGCGTACGGCTGGGGTTTGCCCTCACCGCGGACAGCCATCACCCGGTGCAGCGTGCCGGCGGCGTAGAGCCCCAGCGCCGCCAGGATCAGCCACTGCGCGCACACCGCTAGGTAACCCAGCTGGCCGAGCTGGAGACCACCGTCGACCTGGGTCAGCGCGCCGCTGAGCAGCAGGGTCGCGGCGGTGACGACGAGTAGCGCGGCGCCCTCCGGGAAGCGGCGGCGCAGCGCGGTGACGGTCACCGGGACCGCCAGGTAGGGCAGCACCGCCGAGGCGCCCAGGCCGTCGACTGTGCCACCGATGGACGCCACAGCGGCGACGTGGCTCGCGGCCAGCCCCAGCACCACCACCTCGGCCACCCGGCTCAGCGGGCCGACCAGCCGGTGCTGCGGTGCCAGCAGCGACGGCAGCCCGGCCACCGCCAGCAGCGCGATCCACCAGAGCTGGGTGACGTCGCGGGTGGCGAACAGGGTCAGGATGGCGATCAGCGCCAGCATCACCACGCGGGCGGCCGCGGCGAGGGGATGCGGGTGCGGGGCGGTGGCTGTGGATGCGGGCACGTGACGGATGGTAGTCAGCCTCGGTAGATATCGGCGATCTCCGCCGCGTACGTCTTGTGGACAACCTGGCGCTTGACCTTGAGCGACGGGGTCAGCTCGCCGGTCGCCTCGGTGAAGTCGTGGGGCAGGACCCGGAACACCTTGATCGCCTCGGCCTTCGACACGGCCTGGTTCGCGGCGTCGATCGCCGCCTGGATCTCCTTGCGGAGGCCCTCGTGCTCGCGCAGTTGCTCGATGGTGGCGTCGAGGGGCATCCCGGCCTTCTCCAGCCAGGTCGGCAGCGCCTCCTCGTCGACGGTGACCAGCGCCGCGATGAACGGCTTCCGGTCACCGACCACGACACACTGGCTGATCAACGGGTGCGCCCGGACCAGGTCCTCCAGCACCGCCGGGGCGACGTTCTTGCCGCCGGCGGTGACGATCAGCTCCTTCTTGCGGCCGGTGATGCTCAGGTAGCCGTCGGAGTCGAGCTGGCCCAGGTCGCCGGTGCGGAACCAGCCGTCGGCGCTGATCGTCTCGGCGGTCGCGGTCTCGTTGCGCCAGTAGCCCCGGAAGACCAGCTCGCCGGAGATCAGGATCTCGCCGTCGTCCTCGATCCGCACTGTCACGCCGGGAAGCGGACGACCGACGCTGCCCATCCGGGTGCCGCTGGGCAGGTTCGCGGCGGCGGCGGGGGAGGTCTCGGTGAGGCCGTAGCCCTCCAGGACCGTCACGCCGACGCCCCGGAAGAAGTGGCCGAGCCGGGCGCCGAGTGGCGCGCCGCCGGAGATCGCGTCCCGGCACCGTCCGCCGAGCGCGGCGCGCAGCTTGCGGTAGACCAGCCGGTCGAAGACCACGTGCTGGGCGCGCAGCGCCAGGCCAGGGCCGCCCGGGGTCTCCAGGGCCTCGCTGTACGCGATGGCGACCTGCTCGGCGCGGGCGAAGATGCCGCCCTTGCCGTCCGCCTCGGCCTTCTGCTTGGCGGCGTTGTAGACCTTCTCGAAGACCCGGGGTACGGAGAGCACGAAGGTCGGCCGGAACGCCTGTAGCTCGGCGACCAGGTTCTTGGTGTCGGCGCAGTGCGCCATTGTGGCTCGCGCCTGCACGACGCCGATCTGGATGAGTCGGGCGAAGGCGTGCGCCAGCGGGAGGAAGAGCAGGGTGCTCGCGCCGGCGTTGAACAGGTTCGGCAGCACCGGCACCGCGTTGGCGATGTCGGCGTACATGTTGCGGTGGGTGAGCACGCAGCCCTTGGGCCGGCCGGTGGTGCCGCTGGTGTAGATGATCGTGGCCAGGTCGCCGGCGCGGACGGCCTTGCGCCGCCGCTCGACCTCGGCCAGCTCGACAGTGGCACCGGTGGTGACCAGCTCGTCGACCCCGCCGCTGTCGATCTGCCAGACCTGGCCCAGCTCCGGCAGCCGGTGCCGGACACCGGCGATCAGGGCGGCGTGGGCCTCGCTCTCCACCACGACGGCGACCGCGTTGGAGTCCTCGAGGATCCACGCGGCCTGCTCGGCGCTGGACGTCTCGTAGATCGGCACCGTCACGGCGCCGACGGCCCAGATCGCGTAGTCGAGCAGAGTCCACTCGTAGCGGGTGCGGCTCATCAGCCCGACCCGGACACCGGGCTCGATGCCGGCGGCGATCAGCCCGCGGGCCACGGCGGCCACCTCGTCGCGGAACTGGAGGCAGGTCACCTCGGTCCATTCGGTGACGGTGCCGTCGGCGCGCGGGGTGGGGCGGGCGAACTGGACGGTGTCGGGCGCGACTTCGGCGTTGTCCCAGACCGGATCGGTGAGGTTGGCCGCGTCGCCAACGGTGACGATCGGCGGGACGGAGAACTCGCGCACCTGCACTCCTTCGTGCTCGCACTGGTTGGGCCGGCCGCCGCCGTGGCGTCGGCATGTGTCGAAACCTACCCGGCGGGCGGTCGGGGTGAGACAACCAGGAGGCGGGTAGCCTCCCCCCATGGCGGACTCCTCCACCCAGTCGATCATCATCGGCGCCGCACCGGATCGGGTGACGGCGGTCATCTGCGACTTCGCGCGTTACCCGGAGTGGACCGACGCGGTGCGTCGCGCCGAGGTCGTCGAGGAGTACGAGGACGGCTACCCCAGTCAGGTGCGTTTCACCATCGACGCCGGGGTGATGGCCGACGAGTACGTGCTCGCCTACGAGTACGCCGAGGACCTGTCCCGGATCGAGTGGCACCTGGTCGCCCCCTCGAAGATGCAGAAGGCCCAGCGTGGTTCGTACGACCTGGTGGGTAACCCGGACGGCAGCACGACGGTGACCTACACGCTGGAGGTCGACCTGTCGGTCGGCATGCTCGGGATGTTTCGGCGCAAAGCCGAGAAGATGATCATGGACACCGCGTTGAAGCAGCTCAAGCGCCGGGTAGAAGCAACCGGTGCGGCGCAGTGACGTGTCCGGTGGCACGGTAGAGGAGCCGACGGTGGGTGGAACGGATCCGGGTTCGGCCCGGGAAGAGGCGGAGCGACTGGTCGCCACCCTGCTGGCGGGGGCGCGACTGGCCTCCGCCAGCTCGGCGGGCGGCGCGTTCGGCTCGTTGGGCGGGATGCTGTCCGGTGTCCTCGGTCACAGCGCGGGCCCGGACGCCCGCTCCGGCGCCGGTGGTGCTTTCGCCACCGGTTCGGCCGAATGCTGCGTCTGCCCGGTCTGTCGCGGCATCGCCGCGTTGCGGGACCCGAGTCCGGAATTCGCCGAACGGCTCGCGACCGGCGCCGGTGACCTCGCCGCGGGCGTCGCCAGCCTGCTCCGCGCGTTCTCCCCGCCGGAACCGTCCGCGCCGAGCCCCGCCGAGCCGGCCGCCGAGCCGACCACCCCGCCCTCGCCGGCACCCGCCGCGAGCAGCGACGGCGTGCTCCCCGAGCCACCCCCGAGCGCCCCGCCCACCGCGACAGTCGACGACCACGTGTGGCGCGATGCCACCCGTACCGGGCATGATTCTCAGCCGGCGCCGGAGCGGGATGTCTGGTCGGTCGCCACCCGGACGGCGGACCCACTCGCCCCGGCCGCCGTACCACCCGTCGACGAGGCCGGGACGGCGACCGTACCGGCACCGACCACCCGTCCCGTGGTGCCCGCCTCGCGGGTGCCCGATGACGCCGACGCGGAAGCATCGGGCGACGGCGCCTGAGCGCGGGACCTTCCGACCCGGACCGGCACTGGGCCGGAACCTGGGCCGGACAGCACAGCAGAGGGGGGCGGTAGCGGTGACGCTGACCATCGGAGTCGACGTCGGTGGCACGAAGGTGGCCGGCGGTGTCGTGGACGACACCGGCACGGTCCTCGTGCAGACCCGACGGGACACTCCCGCCGATGACGTGGCCAAGACCCGCGACGTCATCATCGAGTTGGTCGGCGAGCTGGCTGCCGGGCGGACCATCGAGGCCGTCGGCATCGGCGCGGCCGGTTGGATCGACGCCAGTCGTTCGACTGTGCTCTTCGCTCCCAACCTGGCCTGGCGTGACGAACCGCTGCGCGAGTACGTCAGCGAGGCCGTCGGGCTGCCCGTGATCGTGGAGAACGACGGGAACGTCGCCGCGTGGGCCGAGTTCCGCTACGGCGCGGCCCGCGACGCCGACGACTCGATGATCATGTTCACCATCGGCACCGGTGTGGGCGGCGGCATCGTCCTCGGTGGCGACCTGATGCGCGGCGCGCACGGCATCGCCGCGGAGTTGGGCCACATGCTTGCGGTCCCGGACGGGCACCAGTGCGGCTGCGGCCGGCTGGGCTGCATCGAGCAGTACGCCAGCGGCAGCGCCCTGGTGCGGTTCGCCCGAGCCGGAGCCCGGCAGGAGCCCAACCGGGCCACCGCCCTGCTGAAGCTGGCCGGCGGCGAGGCCGAGGCGATCACCGGCCCGATGGTGACCGCCGCCGCACAGGGCGGCGACCCGGTCTCCGCCGAGGCGTTCGCCCAGATCGGCCGGTGGCTGGGCACCAGCCTCGCCGACATGGCACAGATCCTCGACCCGCAGACCCTGGTGGTCGGTGGCGGTGTGATCGACGCCGGTGACCTACTGCTCGGTCCCACCCGCCGCTCGTACCTCGACGCGCTCGCCCAGCGTGGTCGCCTGCCGGTGGCCGAGGTACTCCCGGCGGAGCTGGGCAACAGCGCCGGGGTGATCGGCGCCGCTGACCTGGCCCGCCGGATCTGAGGCGGTCCGGGATGGGCGTGCCGCTGCGCGTGGTGTCGTACAACATCCACAGCCAGCGCGACGACACCGCCGCGCTCGCGGCGGTGGTCCGGGCCGCGACTCCGGACGTGGTGATCGTGCAGGAGGGGCCGCGCCGGTTCCGGTGGCGGCAGAAGTCCGCCACGTTGGCCGAGTCGTTCGGTCTGGTGGTGGCCGCCGGTGGGCTGCCCGCCCTGGGCAACCTGCTCCTGACCAGCCTGCGGGTCCAGGTGCTGGGCACCCACTGCCAGCGCTTTCCGCTGACCCCCGGCCGGCACCTGCGCGGGGCCGCGTACGCCGACTGCCGGGTCGGTGACGCCCGGTTCACCCTCGCCGGCTCACACCTGTCCACCGACCCGGCCGAGCGGCCCTCCCAGGCCGCCGAGTTCAAGCGTGGCCTGGACGCGGCGACCAGCCCGGTGCTGGCCGGGGCGGACCTCAACGAGGGTCCGGACGGGCCCGCCTGGGCCACCGTGTCGCGCGGGTTGACCGACGCGGCGGTGGCGGCCGACCGGGCCGAGCGGCTCACCTACTCCTGCGCCGACCCGCGCCGACGCATCGACGCGCTCTTCGTCGACCCGCGGATCACAGTTGTCGACTACGACGTGGTGGACACCCCGCAGACCCGTCGGGCCAGTGATCACTTCCCGGTCCTGGTCGACCTGCTGCTACCCGCCACCGGCTGACCCCCGAGCCCGGCTCGGCCGTCGGCCCGTCCGGCCCAGGACTGGACATCCGGCCCGGTTGTGGAGAGGATTTCGCGGCGACCGGCACGCCTGCCGTACCAAAAGGAGATGTCCCCGGTGTCCACCTCCACCGACCACGGCCGGCCCGACCCGGAGGCGACCTCGCCCGCGGCGAACAGCGACGGCCGCCCGGTCTCCGACCGGGGCGACACGGTCTGCGTCATCGGGGCCGGCGCCAGCGGCCTGACGGCCATCAAGAACCTGCGTGAGCACGGTTTCGGCGTGGACTGCTACGAGCGGGAGACGGGCGTCGGCGGCGCCTGGAACTGGCGGCACGACCGCAGCCCCGTGTACGCCAGCACCCACCTGATCTCGTCGAAGCCGTTCACCCAGTTCCCCGACTTCCCGATGCCGGACTCCTGGCCTGACTACCCGCACCACGGTCAGTTGCTGTCCTACTTCGAGCGGTACGCCGACCACTTCGACCTGCGTTCGCACATCTGGTTCGGCACCGAGGTGATCCGGGTCGAGCCCGTCGAGGGCGACCGTTGGGACGTGACCACACGCTCCACTGGCGGGTATGGCCCGGAGCGCACCGCCCGGTACGCCGCCGTGGTGATCGCCAACGGCCACAACTGGTCGCCGAAGCTGCCCCGCTACGAGGGCCTCGAACAGTTCCGCGGCGAGATCATGCACGCCTCGTCCTACAAGGACCCGGCGCAGCTGCGCGGCAAGCGGGTGCTGGTCGTCGGCGCCGGCAACACCGGCTGCGACATCGCCGTCGAGGCCGCCCAGCAGGCGTCGCGCTGCTGGCACTCCACCCGCCGGGGCTACTGGTACGCGCCGAAGTACGTGCTCGGTCGCCCCGCCGACCAGGTCAACGACAGCCTGTTGGCGCTGCGGGTGCCGCTGCGGGTGCGGCAGTGGCTCTACCACTGGACGCTGCGGCTGACCGTCGGCGACCTGACCCGCTTCGGTCTGCCCAAGCCCGACCACCGGGTGTACGAGACACACCCGATCGCGAACAGTCAGCTCGTCTACTACGTGGGTCACGGCGGGATCGGCCCGGTGCCGGACGTCGCCCGGTTCCACCCGTACGCGGTGGAGTTGGCCGACGGCCGCGAAATCGACCCCGAGGTGGTCGTCTTCGCCACCGGTTACCTGCCGCGCTTCGAGTTCCTCGACGCGTCGGTGTTCGGAGACAGCGCGGGCGCGGGTCGGCCCACGCTGTGGCTCAACGCGTTCACCCCGGGGCATCCGACCCTGGCCGTCGCCGGCCTGCTGCAACCGGACTCCGGGCTGTTCACCCTGTCGCACTGGCAGACGGTGCTCTTCGCCCGGCTGCTACAGGCACGTCGGGACCGGCCGGAACGGGCCACGGCGTTCGCGCAGCGGGTACGGGACCGGGCGGGGGAGCGGTACTCCGGGCCGGTCAAGGACAGCAGCCGGCACTGGTTCGAGGTCGGGCACGCCGACTATCTGCGCGCCATCCAACGCGCCCTGGTCGAGCTGGAGGGCAAGTGAGCGCGAGGAGTGAGCTTGCGAGCCCCGCAGTCGCGAACGAAAGGCTGGCACGGTGAGCGCGAGGAGTGAGCTTGCGAGCCCCGCAGTCGCGAACGAAAGGCTGGCACGGTGAGCGCGAGGAGTGAGCTGCGGATCATGCGGGGCCGGGAGTGGTCCCGGCCGGTGCGGCCGGCCCGGCGGGAGGTGCTCAGCGCCGTCCCCGAGCTGGAGCAGGGGCGTCCGCCGCTGCTGTTCGTACCCGGGTTCGGGCACGGCGCGTGGGCGTTCGCCGAGCACTGGTTGGGTCACGTGGCGTCGCGCGGGTTCCCGGCGTACGCGGTGAGCCTGCGGGGGCACGGTGGCAGCGAGCCGGCGCCGGAGGCGACGCTGCGGGCGTACGCCCACGACGTGGTCCAGGTGGCCGCGAGTCTGCCGCGGCAGGCGGTGCTGGTGGGGCACGGAGCCGGGGCCCTGGTGGTGGCACACGCGCTGGCCCGCTACCCGGCGCGGGGCGCGGTGCTGGTGGCGCCGGTCTTCGGCGGCTGGGGCGTGCTGGGCGCGGCGTTGCGCCGCAACCCGGCGGGCACGTTGCCGGCGGTGTTCGGCGGGCCGTTGCGGCTCAACCGGGGGCAGCTGTTCAGCCGCGAGTTGCCCGACGAGGAGGCCCGGCGGTATGTCGGACGCCTCGGTCGGGCGGGTCGGCGGGCGCAGTGGGCGCTGCTGGGTGAGCCGGAGGCCGAGCCGGCCGTTGGCGCGCCCCCGGTGTTGGTGCTGGGCAGCCCGGACGACCGGGTGGTGCCGGCGTCTACGTTGACCCGGGTGGCCCGCCGGTACGGGTCGGCCCCGCTGCTCTTTCCCGGCATGGGCCACGACCTGATGCTGGACGCGCGGTGGGTGGAGCCGATCGACGCGATCCTGGACTGGCTGGAGAAGGAGCCGGTGGCGCACTGAGCAGCCGGGCCACCGACGGTCAGCCGCCGGCCTGGTGGACGGCCGGGCTGCCGGCCGGGGTGGCCGGTTGGGGCACCCGAGCGGCGCCGTCGGAGCCGGTGTCGGTGCTGGTCAGGCGACTGATCAGGCCGCCGCCCTCGTCCAGGGCGCGAAGGTAGGAGCGGGCCCAGGCCCGGATGTCGTGTTTGTGCAGGTGGGCGCGCATGGCTTGCATCCGCTGGGTGGTGTCGGCCGGGTCGGCCCGCAGCGCAGCGCGCAGGCCCTGCTTGAGCCCTTCCAGGTCGTGCGGGTTGACCAGGTACGCCTGGGACAGCTCGGCGGCGGTGCCGGCGAACTCGCTGAGCAGCAGTGCGCCGGTGTCGTCGACCCGCGCGGCCACGTACTCCTTGGCGACCAGGTTCATTCCGTCGCGCAACGGGGTCACCGCCATCACGTCGGCGACCCGGTAGAGCGCGGCCAGCTCGGCCCGGTCGAATGGCTGGGTGAGGTAGTGGATCGCCGGCTCACCGACCCGGCCGAACTCGCCGTTGATCCGGCCGACTTCGCGTTCGATGCGTTCGCGCAGGATCTGGTACTGGCCGACGCGTTCCCGGCTCGGCATGGCGACCTGCACCAGCACCGTGTCGCGGACCTTGACGTCGCCGCTGGCGAGCAACTCGCTGTACGCCTTGAGGCGTTGCTCGATGCCCTTCGTGTAGTCCATCCGGTCCACGCTGAGGACGACCTGCCGGGGATCGCCGAGGTCCTGACGGAGCCGGTGGGCCCGGGCGGCCACGTCCGGACGGTCGGCGAGCGCTGCCATCTCGGCGGTGTCGATGGAGACCGGGAACGCGCCGATGCGGACGACCCGGTCGTCGACGCCGATCCGCCGGTCGGTGGCCGGCAGGTCCAGCACCCGGGTCACCAACTGGGCGAAGTTGTGCGCCGCCTGCACCCGCTGGAAGCCGACCAGGTCGGCGCCGAGCATGCCGCGCAGCAGTTCGGCCCGGCGGGGCAGTTGCATGAACAACTCCGGCGGCGGGAACGGCACGTGCAGGAAGAAGCCGATGCGCAGGTCCGGGCGGAGCGCGCGCAGCAGACCGGGGACCAGTTGCAGGTGGTAGTCCTGCACCCAGACCACCCCGCCCTGCTCGGCCACCTCCGCTGTCGCCTCGGCGAAGCGCTGGTTGACCCGCTGGTACGCCTCCCACCACCGGCGGTGGTGCTGGGGCTGCTCCACGGAGTCGTGGTAGAGCGGCCAGAGGGTGGCGTTGGCGAACCCCTCGTAGTGGTCGCGCAGGTCTTCCGAGCTGAGCGCGACGGTGTGCATCCGCACGCCGTCCACGTCCGGCAGGGCGGGGGCCGGCCCGGTGCCACCGGCCCAGCCGACCCAGGTAGCTGGTGTGTGCCGCAGGAGCGGGTGCAGTGCGCTGACCAGCCCGCCCGGGCTGCGCCGCCACTCGCAGGCTCCGTCGGGGGCCTGATTGTCGTCGATGGGGAGGCGGTTGGCCACCACCACGAGAGAACTCTGTCGCATCTCGGGCATTCCGATCAGCAGAGGACTGACCGCCGCGAGCAAGGAAAAACCGGTCAGTCAGCGGGGGAAGTGACGTTCAGCGGTATTCCTACTGACAGTAAGTTACACCACTGTTACGCCCCCGGCGGGGCGCTGCTGTCCCGGGATGCGGGCCGACCGTCAGACGACGGCGCCGTTGTCCGGGTCGTCCTCGTCCTCGTCGCCGGGACGCAGCCGCCAGATCAGCGTGACGAAGCCGGCCAGGATGCCGGTGAACCCGAACAGCGTGACTGCGGAGCGGTCGATCGGGAGCAGCCACGGGAAGAGGAACAGCACGAACCCGACGACCACCCCGAGCACGCCGATCACCGCGTACTTGCTGACCCGCGGCAGCGGCGGCGGTGGCGGCGGGTGGTAACCCTCGTCGTCCTCGTCGTCGGGCAGGTCGGCGCCGAAGGTGTCCAACCCGTCCAGCAGCGACGGCTCGTCCGGTCGGGTGCCGCGCCCCACGGAAATCCCGGAGATGTCCGTCGCGGACGGCAGCCGCCGAACGTCGGTGGCGGTCGGACCTGGTTCGTCGGTGCCGGAGCGGGTCAGCGGCCCGGAGGTCGACTCGTCCCGGTTGTCCCGCTCGTCCACGTCCTCCGAGGCCGGCCACGGGCGGTCACCGGGCGTAGAGGTGGTGTGGAAGCCCGCCACGATCCGCGCCCACTCGGCGTCGATGTCCGGTTCGTCGCGAGCCGGTGGCTGCTCCGGAGCGGTCTCGTCGGCGAGCTGGGTCAGGTAGTCCCGGGCGGTGGTCAGGTGCGAGCGGTCGACGTAGAGCCGGTCGACCGGCCGGGCCGGCACCGTGGTGGTGCGGGTGACCGGGTTGAGGTCGGCCGAGGGCTGGAGGTAGGCGGCGATCCCACCGGCGGCCAGCACGTCGAGCAGGTGCTCACCGACGCGCGGATCGACGTCGCCGACGACGGCGTACTCGTTCGCGTCGAGCCCGTTGTCCCGCCGTCCCCGGCGGGCCCCACCCGCTGACACCCGGACATCCCCCTTAACGCGCCTTTCGGCGCGGCCACCGCTGCCCTTCGGCGCCAGTCCGCACGCCGTGCTCTGAATCGTGACACGTCAGGGCATGGTTCCGGGAGTGCGTTGTGTCGCGTCTTCCAAAGTCACGGCTGCTCCCGCAGGTCGCGGCGCGGCTCCTTTGTCCGTTCTTGCGCGACAAGTGCGATCTCGGTGATCGTTGGCAGAGGCGCGCCGCGATCCGCCGCGCGCTGGCTGGTCCCGTCGCCCGATTCCTCGACGCCGACGGCGAGACGCCCGAGGAGCGCCGCGGCGATGATGTGACCTGCGCCACAGTCTGAATTCGGTGTCCGCCGATGCGGGCGGGCCTCGATCCCATCCTCGATCACCCAACGTGATGAAGTCGATCCACCTGAGTCCCGTCAGTCTGGTTCGGGCGGCAGGCGGGAGCCGCTTCACCGCCTCGATCGTCCGTCCGCCTGTCGATCGCACCGCACCGTGAGTGACGAGGGCCTATCCGATGAATCCGATCGATCCGATCCGACGCATCGGCGTCCTTCGCGGATGTGTGTCCCTAAACGATCACCGTTTCTAGGCTCTCCACATCGCCTTGTCAATGCATTGATCAACGCTTACGGCTGTCCCTATGCTGCGCCGGAAATTCGGACTCGACACGGGGGCTGCCATGAATGAGCAGTTGGGTACCGGCATGTTCGTCGCGCTGGCGGGCGGAGCCTTCGCCCGCTGGGCGCGATGGGTCGCGGTGCTGATGGCAGTCGTCCTCGTGGCGACCCTGACGGACGTGCCGGCCCGGGCCGAGCGACCCGCCGTCGCGGCACCAAAACCGGTAGCCCAGCCGAAGCCGGCCTGTCCGGACGACCGCCCGGACGAGGTGTCCGCAGCGGTCACGGCCCGGCTGTGTGGCGGGCGGGTGGAGGTGGCGAACCGGCGCTCGGAGACGACTCAGGTGTTCGCCAACCCGGACGGCACGCTCACCGCCGAGCAGGCGTTGGCCCCGGTGCGGGTACGTCAGGGTGACAACACCTGGGTGCCGGTCGACCTCACCCTGCAGCGTCGGGCCGACGGCATGGTCGTGCCGAAGGCGCACCCGCGTGACCTCACCTTCGCCGGGGCCGCCACAGGCGCTGAAGAGCACGAGGTCGCCTCGCTCGGCACCGGCGCCGAGCGCGCCACGCTCGCCTGGAAGGGCCCGCTGCCCGAACCGGTGCTGAACGCACGCACGGTCACCTATCCGGACGTGCGGCCGGGCGTCGACCTGGTCTTCCACGCACACGCGACCGGGTACGAGCAGCACGTCGTGGTCAAGGACCGTGCCGGCCTGGCACACGTGCGCACCCTGAAGCTGCCGCTGAACACGGGGAAGCTCACCGCGGCTCAGGACGGCATGGGTGGCCTCGTCTTCAAGAACTCCCGTGGCAGCCAGGTCGGGCGGGCGCAGACGCCGCTGATGTGGGACGCGAAGGTTTCCCCGCTCTCCGGCGAGCGCGTCAACCACGCTCCGGTCGCCCTGCGTACGACGTCCTCCGGTGGCCGTACCGTGATGGAGTTGACCCCGGACAAGGACTTCCTCGCCCGGCCCGACCTGACCTTCCCGGTGACCATCGACCCGCCTACGTCGCTGTCGCCGTCGTTCGACGCGTTCGTGCAGAACAGCTACTCCAGCGACCAGTCCGGCTCCAGCGACCTCAAGCTGGGTTACTCCAACGAGGGCGGCACCTTCTACGCCCGGTCTTACCTGCGTTTCAACACCAGCGGCTTCGGCGGTAGCCGGATCATCACCGCGAAGTTGCGGCTGTGGAACTACCACTCGTGGTCGTGCACGGCCGCCTCCTGGGAGGCCTGGCGCACGGACGCGGTCGACTCGTCGGTGCGCTGGACCAATCAACCCACCGCCCGGGCGAAGGTCGGTACCTCGACCGAGACCCGCGGTTACAACTCGTCCTGCGGCGACGGCTACGTCTACGTCGAGGTGGGCGGCGCGTTGCAGCACAGCGCGGACAACAACCTGAGCAGCGCCAGTGTGATGCTGCGGGCCACCTCGGAGAGTTCCACGGCGGGCTGGAAGCGGTTCGATTCGGCCGAGGGTGGCCGTCCGCCGCTGGTGACCATCACCTACAACAGCGCCCCGTCCGCGCCCTCCGCCCTCGCGGTCGCCCCCTGCTACACCGCGTGCGGCTCCGGCGCGCGGACCTCGTCGCTGCGTCCGACGCTGTCGGCGAAGCTCGCCGACGCGAACGCCGGTCAGACTCTGCAGGCCGAGTTCGTCGTGCGCAACAAGGCCACGCAGGCGGTGGTCAGCTCGTCCGGTCTGCGCTCTGGCAGCCCGGCCTGGACGAACGGCTCGACCGCCTCCTGGCAGGTGCCGGTCGACCTGATCAACGGCACCCAGTACGAGTGGCAGGTCCGCGCGAAGGATCCGTGGAACTACGGCGGGTGGACGGCGTGGACGCCGTTGACGGTCGACACCGAGAAGCCGGGCGTGCCGTTCGTGTCGGCGACGATCTACCTCAACGACGGGCAGCCGCACGGTGGCGCCGCCCAGTCCGACACGTTCACCTTCACCCCGGCCAGCGGCAGCGCCGACCTCGCCGCGTTCGTCTACAAGCTCGACTACGACAGCGCGGCGACCACCGTCGCCGCGACCGGCGTGAAGTCGGTGACCCTCGCCCCCCGTGATGGGCACCGCACGCTGACCGTCCAGGCGAAGGACTCCGCGGGCAACCTGTCCAGCCCCAACCTGTACGTCTTCGACGCCGGCAACGCCGCACTCGCCGAACCGCTGCCCGGCGCGACCATCGTCAAGCGCACCAAGCTGCGGATCACCACCCCGGTTACCGGCTACACCCGCACGTACTTCGAGTACCGGCGCGGACCCGGTGGGGCCACCCTGCCGGTGCCGTCGGCGAACCTCACCTCGGCCACCGGCGCGCCGATCACCGCAACCGCCGCCAGCCCGGTCGCCCTGTCGACGCTCGGCGGGTACGCGATCTGGAACGCCACCGACACCCTCGGCCTGATCGGCGGCGTCGTCGAGGTCCGGGCGCACCTCTACACGGCCAGCGGCACCACGCCCGCGTACACCATCCCGTGGGTGCGGGTGAGCGTCGACTCCAGCGGTGACGGTGCGGCCGGCGATGAGGCTGGCCCAGGCTCGGTCAACCTGCTCACCGGTGACTACGCGCTCTCCGCCACCGACGCCGACGAGTTGGGCCTCTCGGTCACCCGCTCGGCCTCGTCCCGCAACCCGGCCGACGGATACCAGCCGATGGCGCAGCGGCTCACCGCCAACCAGCAGCAGGTCTCCACCGACCTGACGGGCTTCACCGTGCCGGTCACCTCGTCCGCGGTGCGCTCCACCGTCAGGGGACAGGGCGAGACGACCCCGGCGGACTCACTGGAGATCACGCCGGTCACCACGACCAGCAACGACACCTACGTCGCCGTCGGCGGCGACAACGGCGGGCTGCGGCTGAGCATGAGCCCCGGCAAGACGTACCGGATGACCGGCTGGATCTACGTGCCCGCCGCCACCGGCCTGGTGCCCGCGCACAACAGCCGCGGCTTGCGCATCGTCGGCCTCCACCGGGTGGGCACCACGTACGCCGAGGTCGCCTCCCAGATGGCCGGCTACTCCGACGGCTGGCAGGAACTCTCGGTCGACATGACCGTGCCGACCGGCGCGACCGAGGCGTTCTTCCGGCTCTACAACGGCATGCAGGGCGGCTCCGGTCGCAAGGTGTACTGGGACAACCTCTCGGTCACCGAAGTCGTCGCCCCGTTCGGCCCGTCCTGGACCGGCGGCGCCACCGGTGGCGCCGCCGAGGTGGACTACACCACACTCATCCT
>NZ_JBEZGJ010000046.1:0-40807 GCF_040649965.1 Micromonospora sp. NPDC048843 | reverse complement strand
TACGGCCGTTACCCGGCCGACCCGGCGATCCGTGAGCTGGTCACCGAGCTGCTCGGTACCTCGCCCCGGCTCGCCCACTCAGGCGGTGTTCCGCCAGCTCGCCGAGCGCGTCGCGCCGCCCTGACCTGGCCGGCAGCCGACCAGCCCGTCCCCGTGGTCGGACCGCCGGTAGAGCACGCTGTGCCGCTCCCTGGTGCGCACCACCAGGCCGGACCGCAGCAGCACCCCCAGATGGTAGGAGACGGTAGCCGGGGCCAGCCGGTGCCGCTCGCTGAGCTGTCCGGTGGACCGGGGCACGTCCAGGTCCGCCAGGATCGCCGCCCGGCTCGCACCGACCAGGTCACCGAGCCGACCCGCCCGGCGCTGAACCGTCGGCCCGGCGCCGACCGGGTAGACCAGCACGGCGTTGCCCTCGTCGCAGAGCTGGGTGGACACCTGGGGCCAGGCCAGCGCCGACGGCGCGAGCACCAGTTCCGCGCCGGTCAGCGCCGTGGTGATCCGGTACGAGCTGTCGATGGTCAGCGACCTGCCGGTCCAGCCGACCTTTGGGTGCAGGCCGTTGAGCATGCTGCCCACCCCGGCGGTGGCCATCGAGGTCGCGCGCACGGCCAGTTCGGCCTCCAGCATGGCCCGTACCGCCGGCCACTGCTCGGCGAGCGCGGCCCGCCAGAAGTGCCGGAGCCCGTCGGTGACCCGCCGGGCGAGGGTGCCGTCCTCGACCGCCGCGCGGACCCGCACCGGCATCGGGCCCGTCGGGAACCGCTCGTTCATCTGTGTCGCCACCTCGTTGGCCGAGGTCGCGGCCGTGGCCGCCAACTGCTGCTCGAAGATCGTGTCGAGCGGGCCCAGCGGCGGCTTCGGCGTGAGCAGGTCCGGCGTGTAGCCGAGCCGGCCGGGCGGGGTCAGCAGCTCCGCGGCCAGGGCTACGTCGGGGTGCCGCAGCGCGGCGCGGGCGGCTGGACCGGGATCGCCGTGCACCGGATGCCCGAACCGCGAGAGCGCTGCCCGCAGCCAGGACGTCACCTCCCAGGCCGGCGAGATCGCCAACCGGAGCCGGGCGAGGCTCGAACCGTCCAGATGCGCGACCATCACAGCGCGGATCGTACAAGCGGTGGCATCGATGTGCCGTCGGCATTCGAACTGGTTCGAATCACTGGCCGACTGCGTGGCGGGCCGGGTTGGCTGCGACTGCACAACCACTCGTCCGAAGGAGAACCCGATGCGTCCACCCGCCTCCGCCCGTCCCGCCGGCCGGCTCGGCCGCACCATCGCGCTGCTCGGGCTCACCGCCGGCCTGCTCGCCGCCGTTCCGTCCGCGGTGTCGGCCGCCACCCCCGGCCCGGGCGACACCACAACCGGGGACGCGGCGGCCGGCGGCTGCGAGCGCGCCTTCGACCGCGCCGTCCGGGCGTACGTGGAGACCACCGCCCGGCGCGACCTGGAGGGCTTCGCCGCGCTGCTGCACCCCGACGTCACCTCAGTCTTCGCCTCCGACGGGGAGGTGCTCGACGGCAAACGGGCCACAGTGGACTGGCTGCGCGGGTTCTTCGCCGACGATTCCTGGACCCAGTCCTTCAGCGTGGCGAAGCAGACAGTGGTGGGTTGCCGGACGGGCTTCGTGCTGTTCGACTCCGTCTACGCGGTGCCGGCCACCGGCACCAGGGTGCCGCTCCTGATCGGGGTGAGTTACACCTACCAGCACGGCCGGTGGCTGGTGTTGCAGAACCAGGACTCCGTGGGCCGGATCTGACCGGGGGGTCGGGGAGGGGCGGGCGCCAGCGCAATGGGCGCCCGCCCCAGCGCAGGTCAGTTGGGCAGGTAGGCGAAGGTATCCGGGTCCGGGCCCTGCCGGCCGGCCTCGCCCTTGTTCAGCGCGGTGATCCGCTCCATCGCCGCGTCGTCCAGCTCGAAGTCGAAGATCCGGGTGTTCTCCTCGATCCGCTTCGGGGTGGTCGACTTCGGGAAGATGATGTCGCCGCGCTGCACGTGCCAGCGGAGCACCACCTGCGCCGGGGTCCGGTCGAGCTGCCCGGCGATGTCGACCACCGTCGGGTCGTCGAGCACCTTGCCCTGCGCGATCGGCGACCACGCCTCGGTGAGGATGTTCTGCTGACGGCCGTAGGCGCGGACCTCGTCGTTGCCGAAGTACGGGTGCGCCTCGATCTGGTTGACCACCGGCACGACACTCGCCTCGTCGGCCAGCCGCTCCAGGTGCGACACCTGGAAGTTCGACACGCCGATCGAGCGGGCCCGGCCGTCGCGCTGGAACTCCTCCAGCACCTTCCACGTCGAGACGTAGTCGCCGTCGTACAGGGTCGGCAGCGGCCAGTGGATCAGGAACAAGTCGATGTAGTCCATCTTCAGCGCCGCGAGCGTCGAGTCGAACGCCCGGCGGGCGTCGTCGGGGCGGTGGAAGCCGTTGTTCAGCTTGCTGGTCACGTAGACCGAACCCCGGTCGAGGCCGGACACGCGGACCGCCTCGCCGACCTCGGCCTCGTTGCCGTACATCTCGGCGGTGTCGATGTGCCGGTAGCCCACCTCAAAGGCGGTGGTCACCGCCGCGACGGTGTCCTTCGGCTCGATCTGGAACACCCCGAAGCCGAGCTGCGGAATGGTGGTGCCGTCGTTCAGGCTGATGTCGGGAATCGTGATTGCCACTGCGGCTCCTTCTCGTCTTCGTATGTGTCATCCATACCCGGGTGGGCGGACGATCCACCGCCCAATCGGGGGTGACGAACGCAACGGCGGATCGGTTCACCCGGTCGTGTCGAACAGCACCGGCCACGGCCGTGCCGCGGGCACCGACGTCGTGGCCGGCGCGGGCGCCGTGGGCTCGGCATCGGCCAGCACCTCCGCGGCGAGTTGGCCGAACATCGCCGCCGCCGGGTGTGCCGAACGGTCCGGCCAGGCCGCCGAGGTGCGCCTGGCCAGCGGCGCGTCGGTGATCGGCCGCCAGGCCATCCGGGGTTCCCGGCGGGCCACCGCCGCCGGTTCCACTGCCACCCCGCCGCCGGCCAGCACCAGCCCGCACAGGAACTCCGGGTTGCGGGCCGGACGCACCCGGGCCGGGCGCCATCCGTGCTGCCGGCACACCGCCAGCAGGTGGTCGTGCCAGCCGGGGGCTGTGGCGCGGGGAGCGGCCACCAGATCCAGACCGTTCAACGACGCGAGCGTCACCTCGCGGCCGCGGGCCAGCGGCGAGGTGCGCGGCAGCAGCACCCCCAGGGGTACGTCGACCGGGGCCCCGAAGCGCAGCCCGTCCGCCGCCACCGGGTGATGCACGAGCCCCACGTCCAGGGTCCGCTCGGCGAGCATCCGTACCTGCTCGGCAGTGGTCAGCTCGTGCAGCTCCACGTCCAGGCCGGGCGCCCGGGTGGTGAGCCCGTCCAGCAGCGAGCGCAGCGTCACGGCGGGCGTCTCCGGTGGCACCCCGGCGCGGAGTACGCCCAGCTCACCGGCGCGGATCTGCCCCATCAGGCTGCGGAGTCGACCCTCGCCGGCGAGCAGTTCCTCCGCCTCGCCGAGCAGCAACTCACCGGCGGTGGTGAGGCGTACCTGGCGGCGGGACCTGTCGAACAGCTCGACAGTCAGCTCCCGTTCCAGCCGCTGGATCGACTGGCTCAGCGGCGGCTGGGCCATCCCGAGCAGCTCCGCGGCCCGCCCGAAGTGCAGTTCGTGTGCGACCACCACGAAGTGCCGCAGGTGCCGGAGCAGATCCACGGCCGGGACCCTACGCCAGCACCGCCACCGCGGCGCTGGATACCGTGCTGGCGTGGACGTGGACGTGGAGGAACGGATCGGGGCCATCTTCGCCGCCGTCGGGGTGACGGCCAGCCTGCACGTCGTGGACCTGGACGCCGTCGACCTGAGCGCCGTCGAGGGTGGCGGCCCGGCCGGGCGCGGTCGCGAGGTCGGGGTGCGGGCCGACGAGCAGGTGGTGATCGCCTCGATCTTCAAGATTCTGCTGGTGTTGGAGTTCGCCCGGCAGGTCGAGGCCGGTCAGCTGGACCCGACCGAGCGGGTCCTGGTCACCGCCGCCGACCGGCTCGGTGGGTGGGGTCTGGCCGGCTGCGACGACGACGCCGAGGTGTCGCTGCGCGACCTCGCGTACTTCGCCATGTCGGTCACCGACAACACGGCCGCCGACCTGCTGCTGCGCCGGGTCGGCCCGGACCTGCTGCCGATGCTCGCCGTCGAGCTGGGGCTGACCCGTACCCGCGTCCTCGGCGGCCCTCGGGAACTGGTCGAGATGATGCTCGCCGACGTGGGCGCCCGGACCGAGGCGGAGTTCGCCCGGATCTTTCCGACGCTGCCGGCGGACCGGGTCCGGGCCATGCGGGTCTTCGACCCCGCGCACACCACGTCCAGCACCGCCCGGGAGATCACCCGGCTGCTCGCGCTGATCTGGCGGGACGAGGCCGGGCCGTCGGCGGCCTGCGCGATGGTCCGCACCTGGATGGCCCGGCAGATCTTCTGGACCCGGCTGGCCGCCGGTTTCCCGCCCGGCGTCCGGGTCTCCGGAAAGACCGGCACCCTGCCCGGGTTCCACCTGGAGGCGGGGGTCGCCGAATACCCCGACGGTGGCCGGTACGCGATCGCGGTCTTCGCCCGTGCCGAACAGTTGACCCCACGCCGCATCGACGTGGACCTGGCGATGGGGGAGGCCGCCCGGACGGCCGTCGGGGCGCTGCGCGGCGACTGATTTCGTGCCCTCCGAGCGCCGCCGCACCCCTGCTGAGCAGGCTCGATATCCGTGGGCGTATCGAAGCCGACGGCCCTTGATCTTGGACCGCGGCCCGGTGCCGCTGATTGGCTCGTGGTCGACACATCACCCGACCACGGGGAGTAGATCCGCATGCCCAGTCTCGACCGCCGACGCTTCCTGCGCGACGCCGCCGCCACCACCGCCCTGGTCTCCGCCGGTGGCCTCGTCGCCGGCGTCGCCACCCCGGCGCAGGCCGCGCCCTCGACCGCCGCGCCCACGCCTACCGCTCGCCGCAAGGGCCCGGTCAGCTTCCGCTGGTGGGGTACTGCCGGCTGGCGCGTCGACATCGGCGACCGCACCGTCCTCGTCGATCCGTTCCTGAGCCGGATCGACACCGGGCTGTTCACCGGGGCGTTCAAGACCGATACCGCGTTGACGGTGCGCACCGACGTGATCGACCCGCGCGTCGACCGGGCCACGACGGTGCTGGTCACGCACACCCACTGGGACCACTTCATGGACGTGCCGTACATCGCCGAGCGCACCGGCGCACGGGTGTTCGGCACGCTGACCGCGTACCACCTGGGGTTGGCCTACGAGTTGCCGTCGACGCAGCTCAGCGCCGTGAAGGGTGGCGAGGTGCTGGACTTCGGCGACCACAGCGTCGAGGTGGTCGGCTCGCTGCACAGCCGCAACCCGTCGTACTCGGTGGCCTTTCCCGGGGTGCGGGTGAGCCCGCCGCCGCAGCCGGCCACCATCGCCGACCTGCCGGAGGGCGACACGCTGGGCTACCTGCTGCGGGTCGACGGCGGACCGTCGGTCTACTTCACCGGGGCCAGCGACGTCGCCGAGCGGAACCTCACCGGCCTCGCGCCCGACGTGGCGATGGTGGCCATGCAGAACGCCACCACCACCGGCGACTACCTGCCCCGGCTGCTGGCGGGCCTGGACTACCCGAAGGTCGTGGTGCCGGTGCACTACGACAACTTCGAGACGGCGTTGCAGAACCCGCCGCCGGTGGCCCCGACCGACCGCACCCGCCTGAACGAGATGATCGCCGCGGTGCGCCGGATCTCGCCGCGCAGCCGGGTGCTGGTGCCCGAGTACGAGACCGCGTACCACTTCTGAGCAGCGTCGGTGGGGGTCGCCGAGGCGCGGCCCCCACCCCGGTCAGGAGGCGGTCATCTCCGCCAGGGCCCGCACCGACTTCCAGTTGCGGGAGGTGGCCACCACGGCGAGCTTCTTCTCCAGGTACGCGTTCGTGAACTTCGACCGCCCGTAACCGCCGTCGACGTAGTGCAGGAACACCTCTCGGCCGGTCACAGTGAACGACACGTTCTCGCCACCGGGCACGGACAGGGCATCCACCGTGGACTTGCTCGGTGCGGTGGCGAGGAAGGCCACCAGCAGTCGCGTCGGGTCGTCCTCCCGGTCGGCGTACGGGTTGCCGCCGGCGATCGCCGCCAACTCCCGGCCGCTGCGCACCAACACCGGCACTGTCAGCGCCAGCTCGTCAGTGAGCGCCCGCGCGATGCCGGCGGCCAGCTTCTCCGCGTCGCGCACCGAGCTGCCGAAGGCCACGTTGCCGCTCTGCAGGTACGTCGTGACGTCCTCGTGCCCGAGGTCGGTGACGATCCGGCGCAGGTCAGCCATCGCCAGCCGGGTGGTGCCGACGTTGACCCCACGCAGCAGGGCGACGTACCGGGTCATCCCGTCCACCTCCGTCCACATGGGTACGGCGTCAGCCTAGCGGTGCGAGCGGAGCTGTCGGACGGGATCGATAGGCTTCCTCTGCCGGCCGCCACTCAGCGAATCGCCGGCCTTTCCTGGAGGTCAACTTTGATCCGTTCCCGTTTTGCCGTGGCGATCGCCGTCGCCGCGGCGACGGCGATCGTGGGGCTTCCCGCGACCGCACACGCCGACGAGATTCCGGTCGTCACGTCCGCTCACAGCGACTACGACCTCGATCGGGGCACGTTGCTGGTGTCCATCACGTCGCCCAGCGACGTCACCGACGTCCGTGCGCACATCCGCGAGTACAACACCGGGGCGGAGGTCGCCGTTCAGGAGGACTTCTACCTCCAGTCCGGCACCGAGCGTGACGGCGTGTGGCGATCCAACCCGATCGTCCTCGACAAGCTCGGCTACTACCGGGTCGACGTGGAGGTCACCGACGAGGCCGGTCACCACGTCACCCAGACCGATGCCGGCGACCTGGACTACTCCGTGGTCACGTTCTTCGACAACGTCACGCTGAACCGCACCACTGTGACCTACGAGAATCGCAACGTGACAGTGCGGGGATGGCTCAAGGGGCGCTGGCCGGGCAGCGGCGAGATCAGGTCCCTGGGGAGGTTCCCCATGTCGGTGAACGCCGGCTTCAGTTGGGACGCGGTCACCACCAGGGCCGATGGTTCCTTCACCGGCACTGTCACGATCGGTCGCAAGGACGTGATGGTGTACGCGTCCTACAGCTATGACAACGACCATCTCTTCCACGGCTCGTCGCGTTCGGCCGAGACCCCCATCGCGATCACCAAGCGGCCGATGCGGATCACCATCGAGGCGGACCAATCCAAGATCCTCAAGGATGAGAACGTCACTGTGAGCGGTCGGCTGACCTGGCGGACGCCGGAGGGCTGGGTGCCGGTGCCCGGTGTGGAGCCGGGGGTCTCCCTCTGCATGAGCGCCGACTACTGCCGCACGTACCTCGGCTCCGCCACCACTGACGCGGACGGTCGATACTCGCTGACCACCTCGCCGTACGAGTCCGGCCGCCTCCAGGTCGGTTACTCGATGAACGACGAGTTCGTCAGCGCCGCGATCGCCAGCACGAACATCTCAGTGCTACAGCCGGCCGCGTTCCGGAGCTTCTCGGCGGTCCGGGAGAACGCGACGACGGTGGCGCTCAGCGGTGAGATGGAGTTCAACGGCGGGTTGTCCCCGGGAACGGTGCCGCTGAAGGTGCAGTTCTCGGCGACCGGCGTCGAGGGCACCTGGGGCACCCAGGCCACCATCTACGCTGGCGCCAGTTACGACTTCGCCACGTCGATCTACCGGAAGACGGCAGGTTTCTGGCGGGTCGTCTACCCCGGCACCTCGACCGACTTCCAGTCGGCGACCAGCACGTCGGTGTACGTCAGCTGATCTCGGTGAGCGCGGGAGCGTCCGGATCGGATGCTCCCGCGCCCACGTCGAGACACGACCTCGCTACCCCGGCCGGTGAGGACCCACCAGGCCCGTCTCGTACGCGACGATGACCAGTTGGGCGCGGTCGCGTACCGCCAGCTTGGTCAGCAGCCGCCCGACGTGCGTCTTGACTGTGGCCTGGCTGAGGTTGAGGTGCGCGGCCAACTCCGCGTTGGACAGGCCCCGGGCGATCAACGCGAGCACCTCCCGTTCCCGGTCGGTCACCCCGTCGAGGCGCCGGGGCAGCGGTCGGGTCGGCTCCGGCTGCCGGGCGAACTCGTCGATCAGCCGGCGGGTCACCGTCGGCGCGAGCAGCCCCTCCCCGGCGGCGACCACCCGGATCCCGGTCAGCAGGTCCGCCGGTGGGGTGTCCTTGAGCAGGAACCCGCTCGCCCCGGCGCGCAGCGCACCGTAGACGTACTCGTCGAGGTCGAACGTGGTCAGGATGATGACCCGGGTGTCGGCCGTCGCCGGGTCGGCGCAGATCCGCCGGGTCGCCTCGATGCCGTCCATCTCCGGCATCCGCACGTCCATCAGCACCACATCCGGCCGGTGCTGCCCGGTCAACGCGACTGCCTCCACGCCGGTGCCCGCCTCACCGACAGTGGTGCAGTCCGGGCTGAGATCCACCAGCAGCCGGAAACTGCCGCGCAGCAACGCCTGGTCGTCGGCGATCAGCACGCGGATCACGCGGCCACCCGGTAGGGGAGGCTGGCCGTCACCGCGAAGCCACCGTCGGAGCGGGGGCCGGCGCGGAACTCCCCGCCGTGCAACGCCACCCGTTCCCGCATGCCGATCAATCCGTGCCCCTCCCCGCCGAGCAGAGCCGGCCGCTGGCCGTCGTCGGTCACCTCCACCCGCACCTCGTCGGGCCGGACGGTCACCGTAGCCCGGCAGGCGGCCGGCGCCGCGTGCTTGACCACGTTCGTCACCGCCTCCTGCACGATCCGGTACACAGCGAGGCCCACCGACTCCGGCACCGCGCCGGCCGGCTCGTCCCGCCGCACGTCGAGCTGCACGTCGACGCCGCCGATCGCCGCCTGCCGGGCGAGGAGGGGCAATTCGTCCAGCCCCGGCGTCGGCGCGTACGGGCTGTCCTCGCGCAGCACGCCGAGCACCCGACGGACGTCGGTCAGCGCGGTGCGGCCGGTCTGCTCGATGACCCGGAGCGCGGCGCCCGCCTCGCGGGGGTCGGCTTCGGCGACGTGATTGGCGACGGCTGCCTTCACCACGATGAGACTGAGCGTGTGCGCGACCACGTCGTGCAGTTCACGCGCCACCCGCAACCGCTCCTCGGTGGCGGCCTGACGGACGAGCTGATCACTCTGCCGAGTGGCGAGGGCGCGTCGCTCCCGGATCAGCCAACCGATCACCCAGGCCGGCGCGACCATGACGGTGGCGTAGACGACCCCGCCGGTCCGCGACCAGAGGTCGCCAGCGGTCAGCGCCAGGCCGACGCTCACCAGTGCCAGACAACCGGCGGCGCAGAGCATCGACCGGCGGGTGGGCGTCAACACGGCCACCGTGTAGAAGGACAGGCCGATGGCGAACGCCGGAGCGGCGGCCGCGAAGTTGGGTATCACCCCGGTGACCAGGGCGACAGTGGTGATCGAGCTGATCACGACGGCCACCGTCATCGGCCACCGTCGCCGGACGGCCAACGGCAGCCCGAGGGCCATCCCGACCAGCACCGACACCCAGAGCGGCTCGCGTACGCCGCCGTGCAGCGGCGATTCCAGCGCGGCGTACGGGCAGAGCAGCCCACCGACGGCCACCGCCAGCAGGGCGTCCACGGCGTACAGGTCCGCCGGCCGCATCCGTCGGGTCAGCAGAAGAGCGGTCATCCGTCGAACGGTAACGGCCGGCGGGGTCGGCCGCGTCCGCCTGCGGGTGGTCATCCCGCAGGACGATGTGCCGGCGCTTGCGGGCCGCCGAGTCCACCCGGGGGAGGGCCGGAAAGTGCCCGCCCCGGTCCGACGCGCCGTACCCCCGGCATTCGGCACGGTAACGGTCATGACCACACATACGGTGACCCTGACGGGGCTGCGCGCGGTGTACGGTGCCGGCACCCGGCGGGTGACGGCGCTCGACGGCGTGACCACCGGCTTCGCGAGCGGCACGTTCACTGCGGTGATGGGCCCCTCCGGCTCGGGGAAGTCCACACTGCTGCACTGCGCGGCGGGGCTGGACCGCCCGACCGAGGGGACCGTCACGATCGACGGCACCAGCCTCAACGACCTCGGTGAGGACGAGCTGACCCGCCTGCGGCGGGACCGGATCGGCTTCGTCTTCCAGGCGTTCAACCTCGTGTCCACGCTGACCGCCGCGCAGAACGTCGAGTTGCCGTCGCGCCTGGCGCGCCGCCGCCCGCCGGCCGGGGACGTGGCCGCCGCCCTCGACGCCGTCGGCCTCGCCGACCGGGCCGGGCACCGGCCGAGTGAGCTGTCCGGCGGGGAGCAGCAGCGCGTCGCCGTGGCCCGAGCGTTGATCACCCGTCCGGCGGTGGTCTTCGCCGACGAGCCGACCGGGGCGTTGGACAGCGCGTCCTCCCGGCAGGTGCTCCGGCTGTTGCGGGCGCTCGTCGACGACCACGGGCAGACCGTCGTGATGGTGACCCACGATCCCGCCGCCGCCGCGTACGCCGATCGGGTCCTCCTGCTCGCCGACGGTCGCGTCGTCGACGAGCTGACCGGCCCGATCACCGCCGCCGTCGTCGCCGCCCGGATCGTCGAGCGGGAGACCGTCGCGGAGTCGTCGTGCTGAGCGTCCGGCGGTCGGCGAGCGCGTTCGTGGCCGTCGCCATCGGGGTCACGCTGGTCGCGGCGGCCACCCTGCTGCTCGCTTCCGGCCGCCCGCAGGTGCCGGACCGGCTGGCGCGGGCGGCGGTAGTGGTGCAGAGCCCGGAGGCGGGGGCGTCAGCTGACGAGTTCGTGCCGACCCGGCCCTGGTCCGCCAGCGCGGCGGCGGAGTTGACCGGCAGGCTGGCCGGTCTGCCGGACGTGGTGGCGGCGGTGCCGGACCGCACCTTCTACGCCCAGCCGCTCGTCGACGGCCGGCCCTCGGCCGCCGACACCCGGCGGGAGGACGCCTACCAGGGGCACGGCTGGTCCAGCGCCCAACTCGGTGGGCTGCGCCTCACCGCTGGCGAGCAGCCCCGTCGGCCCGGCGAGGTGGTCGTCGACAGGGCGCTCGGACTGCGCGTCGGCGCACCGGTCACAGTGCTGACCGCGGCGGGCCCGGAGTCGTACACAGTCACCGGTCTGGTCGACGGACCCGGCGTCCATGTCGCGGACGATGTCGCCGCCGCGCTCGCGCCCGGCGTGCGGGCCATCGGGCTGGTGCTCGCCCCGGACGCCGACCCCGAGCGCGTCGCCACTGCGGCTCGCGGGGTCGTCGCCGGCGACGGACGGGTGCTCACCGGTGCCGCCCGTGGTGCGCTGGAGCCGCGCGGCGACGCCCGTACCCGGTGGATCGGCATGCAGGTGCTCACCGCCACGGCAGCCCTCGCCGGCTTCGTCACGGTGTTCGTGGTCGCCTCCACCTTCGCGTTCACCATCGCGCAGCGCCGCCGCGAGCTGGGCCTGCTGCGCGCCGTCGGCGCCACCGGACGCCAGGTCCGCCGCATGGTGTACGCCGAGGCGCTCGCCGTCGGCGTGTCGGCGGGGCTCGTCGGCCTGTTGGTGGGCGCGGCGCTCGCCCCGTTGCTGGGTCGGCTGCTGGTCGACTTCGGCTACGAACCGTCGACCTTCCGGGTCCGCTACGAACTCTGGCCGGTCGCGGTCTCGCTCGCCGCCGGGCCGGTGATCGCGTTGCTGGCCGTCTGGTCGGCGTCCCGCCGGGCGGCGCGCGTCCGTCCGTTGGAGGCGTTACGCGAGGCCGCTGTGGAACAGCGACCGATCGGGCGGCTGCGCGCCGCCACCGGGGTGCTGCTCCTCGCGGCGGGGGCCGCGCTCAGCCTCGGCACGGCGACCGCCGACGAGGCTCGGGTGGGGGCGCAGTACGCGCTCTACGCGGTGATGGCGCTGGTGGCCGGCACCACTGTGCTCGCCCCGGTGGTGGTCGGGCCGCTGGTGTGGCTGCTGCGTTCCCCGGTGCGTCGGCCCGGTGGCGCGATCGGCATGCTGGTCCGGGGCGGGGCGTTGACAGCGACCCGACGGACCGCCGCCATCGCCGCGCCGGTGCTGCTCACTGTCGCGTTCGCGGTGCTGGTGTCCGGGATGGTGCGCACCACCACCGCCGCGTACGCGGCGGGTCGGGCGGACAACGTGAACGCCGGCTGGATCGTCGTGCCGGACCGCGCACCCGGCCTGTCCGACAGGGCAGTCGCCGCGACCGGTGGCACCGCGCTCCTGCCGACCACCGTCTACCGCACCGACCCCGGAACATCGCCACCGCACCGGCCGATGACCGCGCTCGGTGTGGACCCGGAGGGCTTCGCCACCGCGAACCGGGTGCTCACCGTCGTCGCCGGTTCACTGAACGACCTGAGGGGTGACGACACTGTGGTGGTCAGCGCCTCGGCGAACCGGCTGCCGTCCGAGCCGTATCCGGTGGTCTTCGCCGACGGGACGACTGTGTCGTTGCGCGTCGTCGCCGTGGTCGACGACACCTCGATCCCCGGCGACCTGCTCGTGCCGCGGGCCGTGGTGCGGGCGCACGACCCGTCGGCGCTGACGTCCACCGTGTACGTCCGGGACCGCATCGATCCGCCGGTCGGCGCGCGGATCCTCGACGTCCCGGGCTGGGCGGCCGAGGCGGACGCCGCCGAGGACCGGCTCGTCTGGCTCTTCACACTGCTGCTGATCGGGGTGTCCGCCGGCTACGGCGCCATCGCGGTGGCCAACACGCTGTTGCTGGCCGCCGCCGGCCGCGCCGCGGACCTGCGGCTGATCCGGATGGCCGGGGCGACCCGACGGCAGGTCATCTGGCTGGTCACGGCGGAGTCCGCACTGGTGGTCCTGATCGGCGCGCTGCTGGGTGGGGCTGTCGCGTTCGTCGGTCTGCTCAGCATCAGCGCCGGCCTCGCCGAGCAGGTCGGTGCCCCCGTCGACCTGGTGATGCCGTGGTCGGTGGTCGCCGGTGTGGTGGGGCTGTGTCTGTTGCTCGCGGTGCTGTCCAGTGTGCTGCCGACGTGGCGGCTGCTGCGCCACCGTCCCGCCCGGTCACCGGTCGGCGGATGACCGCGCCCCCGCACGGGCGGTAGGGCCGCTACCGTCCACTGATGCGATTCGCGCGCCCGGTCGGGCTGCTCCTCTCCGCCGCCGCCGTCGCGCTCTGGGCGTACGGCATGACCACGTGGCAACCGCTGACCGAGCCGCTCGGCCCGTGGTCGGAGATCCTGCCGGGCAACAACACCTACTGGGCGCGCGACCTGCGGTTCATGGCGATCATGGTGGTGCCGCTCGGGCTGGTGCTTGCCGGGCGGGGGCAGGTGCGGTGGGGCGGCCCGGCGGTGGTGCTGGGCGGCTGCTGGATCGCCGCCGACGTGGCTGTCGACCGGGCCGACCCGATCGGCGTCGACGCGACGGTGCTGCTGGCCGTCGCGGGCTGCGCCGTGCTCGGCGTGGTCGCGGCGCTTCTGCTCTGGTGGGAGCGCCGCACGCCGAGGCGGGAGCCTGACACGCCGTCGGGGCGGGAGCCTGGCACGACCCCGGCCACCGACCGGCGGGTGTTGACCGGAGCGGCCTGCGTGGCCGGGGTGCTGACGCTTGTGGCGGCCGCGATGGAGTCACCGACCGACCGGGAGCCGGAGCTGAACCAGGGCGCCCTGGTCACCGCGGCGCTGCTGGTGGCAGTGGCCGTCGGCGCCGCGCTGGCGGCGGCTCCGGCGCGGACCCGGGTTCGCGTCGGATTGGCGGCCGGCCTCACAGTGGTGGCCCTGCTCGGCGTCGGGCTGGTCCGTGCCACAGCGCCCGGCGAACGACTCCTGCCGGAGGTCGCTCTCGGGGTGGTGCTGCTCACCGGAGTCACACTGCTGGCCTGGGACTGGCCGGGTGGTCGGCCGATCTGGTGGCACCACGCCCTGGCCGCGCTCATCGCGCTTGTGGGCCCGTTGGTGTTGCTGCTGGCCACGGCCATCACCATGATGATGATGATCCCGATCGGTGCGGCGCTCACCGCGCTGGCCGGCAACAGCCCGATCCACGCCGCCGACTCCGATCTGCTGGCCTCCCTGGCCGGGCTGCTCTCCGGGCTGGGTATGGCAGTGCTGCTGGCGCGGCCCAGCGTCGAGGATCGTCGGCAGCTCAGGTAGCTCATTCGACGACCGGCAGCACCACCTCGTTGCGGCGTAGGAACCACGGCTTCCACGGCGGGTCGAAGCGCGCGTACCGGATCGCGCCTGTCGGTTGCAGCCCGGCCGCGGTCACCGACCGGCCAAGCATCGTGGCCCGCTGGCTGAACGCCTGCTCCGTCCACCGCCCGGAGAACCGCATCGCCGCCGCCAGCCGCGCCGGAACCGCGTGGATCCGCACCCGGGCGTCCACCGGTTCGGGCAGGGTGGCGGTGGTGAAGCTGGCCGGCATGACGAACTGGATCAGGTACGCGCCCGGCCACTCACCCTCGATCTGCACCACCGGCACGGTCATGGCGATCTTTTCCGAGCCGCCGGCCGCCGCCATCGCCGGAGCGGCGGAGCCGATCGGGTGCCGGGCCCGATTGGCGCCACCGATGTACGCGGCCAGCGGCCGGAACGCCTCGATCGGCGCCCGGGTGAACGATGCCTGGATCTGCATCTCGGCCACCAGGTGGGCGGGGTACCGACGCAGCTCGAAGCCGGGGTGTCGGGACACCACCCGGTACGGCTGCTGTTCGGTCATCGCGCGGCTCCCAGGGTCTGCTGGGACAGACGCTACCGCCCGTCCGCCTCCCGCTCGGCCGAAGTCGGCCGCTCCGGCCCGGGGGCGAGGGCCTTGGTGGTCAACCGCCAGTACTGCCGCTTGCCCTCGTCGCGCAGCACCACCCCGATCTGGCCCAGCTCGCGGCGCAGCTCCCGGGCGTCGTCGCGGCGGTCCCGCTGGATGGCCCGATCCCGGGCGCGCAGCAGCGCGTCCGCGCCGGCCGGCAATCCGGGCAGGTCCGGAACCCACAGCCGGTACGCCGACCGGTGCGGGTCGTCGTCCGCCCAGCCCCAGCCGTGCTCTCGGAACGCCGCCGCCAGTTGGGCGGCCGGAAGGTCCGTCGACTCCCGGACCAGTTCCGCGCCGTCGGCGTCCAGCAGCACCAGGTGCCTGTCGGCGAGGAAGGCCACCCGGGTGTCGACCCGGGCGACGGTCCGGTTCTCATCGGAGCGGCGCAGCTGGACCTGCGCCCCGTCGACGGTGACGATCAACCGTTCGGCGGTGCCGATCCCGGCGATGACCAGGCCGGCCAGGACGCCCACACCGATGGTGCCGGCGGTGGCCTGCGGCTCGGGCAGCCGGTCCAACCACTCGATCAGGTCGCTGAACGGCACCCAGGGCAGCCGGGCGAGCCAGCCCGTCGCCGCCGCGAGCAGCCATCCGGCGCCCGCGCCGAGCAGCGGGAAGCCACCCCACATGACCGCCAGCTCCAGCGGGCCGCCGCTGACCACTGTGCGCGGACGGTAGCCGGCCACGTCCATGGTCAGGACACCTCGCGGCGCAGCGTCCGGAACAGGCCGGCGGCCAGCGGGAGGACCATCCAGACCAACAGGGAGACCGCTACCCGCCCCCACTGCTCGCCGGTGATGGCGTCGCTGCTGAACAACGGTTCCATGGTCTTGCTGGTGTCCAGCCATTCGGACGGACCGCGCAGCGGCTTGACCATCTCGCCGAGCACCCCCCACAGGGTGGGCAGCAGCAGGTAGCCGACGATCGCCAGCGGCGGGTTGAGTAGCAGCAGACCGAAGGCGGCACCCATCAACACGCTGGTGACCTGGAGGATCCCCGCGTTCAGGACCAGCGACCAGTCGAACTCCCAGGTGCCCGCCCCGCCGGTGGCGGACGCCACCAGCGTGCCGACGGCGGCGACGGCGAGACTGGCCAGCACCGAGGCGAGCGCTGTCAGCGACACGGCGATCAGCTTCGCGGCGACCACCCGCTCCCGGCGGGGCACCAGGGCGTACGTGGTGAGGGCGGTGCGCTGCGACCACTCACTGGTGATCGACAGGATGCCCAGCACCGGCAGCAGCACCGACACCGGCAGCAGCGAGGGGACGAAGAAGTTGAGGAAGGTCTGGTCGGCGTCCCCGGCGTAGATCAGTTGCAGGGTGACGATCGCGGCGGTGACCAGACCGATGGTGATCATCAGCCAGCGACCGGCCCGGGTGTCGACGAGCTTGCGCACCTCCACGGCGCTGAGCCGGAGCAGCGACGGTCGGCGTACCGGAGTGTGGTGCCGGGGCGCGAGGGCGCCGGCGGCGGGCGCGGTGGTGGTGGTCATCGGACGGCCTCCTTTGTCGATTCGCCGGCGGTCAGGGTGAGGAAGAGCTGTTCCAGGCCGCCGCCGCTGGCGGGGCGCAGCTCGGCCAGCGCGACGCCGGCATCGGCGGCGGCCTGACCGACCGCCTCGGCGTCGGCCTGCACGAGCAGCCCCTCCGAGCTGTCGGCGGCGCTCAGGTTGGCCACCTCCAGCGCCCGGCGCAGCGCCGCGCCGTCGCGGGCCCGGACCACTGTGCCACCGCCGGCCAGTAGCTCGTTCTTGTCGCCCTGGGCCACGATCCGGCCACCCCCGATAACCACCAGCCGGTCCGCGACCGCCTCCACCTCGCGCAGCAGGTGGGAGGAGAGCAGCACGGTGCCGCCCCGGTCGGCGAAGTCGCGCAGCAGGCCGCGCATCCAGAAGATCCCCTCCGGGTCCAGGCCGTTGGCCGGCTCGTCGAGGATCAACACCCGGGGGTCGCCGAGCAGCGCGTGCGCCAGCCCGAGCCGTTGGCGCATGCCCAACGAGTACGCCCGTACCCGACGCTTCGCGGCCACCGCGTTCAAACCGACCAGGTCGAGCTTCGCGGCGACCTCGCGCCGGTCCAACCCCATGGTGTACGCGGACAGCGTCAACGCCTCGCGGCCGGTGCGCCCGGCGTGCTGGGCGGAGGCGTCCAGCAGCACCCCGACCTCCCGCCCCGGGTTGGGCAGCTCCCGGTACGGGTGCCCGGCGACTGTGGCGCGGCCGGCGGTCGGCGTGGTCAGCCCGCAGATCATGCGCATGGTGGTCGACTTGCCGGCGCCGTTGGGGCCGAGGAAGCCGGTGACGGTGCCCGGCTCGCACTGGAACGACACGTCGTCCACGGCCGGGTGTGGCCCGTATCGCTTGGTGAGGTTCTCCACGGTGATCATGCGGTTGAGCCTGCCCGCGCCGCCCGGCCATCCGCTGCGGCCGCCGGTCTGTGCCCCGTCGACCTTGGTCGATCATCGGATCTCGACTTTGGTAGCTGGTCGTGGTGCCCGTCGGCTGCCTAGCATGGGGCCGTGACCAGCCTCGCCGTCCCGGAGCACCCCTGGCTGCTGCCCGGGGCGCTGGCCGGCGCGGTCAGCCCGGACGCGGCGACCCGGCGGCCGCGCCGCACCACCCGTGACTGGGCGGTCGACACCCTGGCCTTCCTGGTCTCCCTGCTCTGGGTGCTGTTCGTCACCGCGGACGCCCTGTCGCCGGATCCGGCGATGGCGATCCCACTGCCGTACGACTGGATGACCGGCGTTGACGCGTTGATGGGTCTGGTCTGTTGCGGGCTGCTCTGGCTGCGCCGACGGTGGCCGCTCGGGCTGTTGGTGGCCACGACACCGCTGACCCTGTTTGCGCTGGCCGCCGCCATTCCGCTGCTGATCTTCTACTTCACAGTGGTGGTGCATCGACGGACGGCCGTCGCGATCGCGGTCACCGGTGCCGGCCTTCTCACGAACCTGGTCTTCAGCTGGGTGCGTCCGGATCCGCACATGTCGTACTGGGAGACCGCGTCCTGGGGTGTGGTGATCAGCTTCGCCGTGCTGGCCTGGGGGATGTTCGTCCGGGCCCGCCGGCAGTTGATCGTGTCGTTGCGGGAGCGGGCCGAGCGGGCCGAGGCGGAGCAGCAACTGCGGGTCACCCAGGCTCGCCACCTCGAACGCACCCGGATCGCCCGGGAGATGCACGACGTGCTGGCCCACCGGATCTCGCTGCTCAGCCTGCACGCGGGTGCGCTGGAGTTCCGTCCGGACGCACCGGCCGACGAGGTGGCCCGGGCCGCCGGGGTGATCCGGGGCAGCGCGCACGCCGCCCTCCAGGACCTGCGGGAGGTGATCGGTGTGCTCCGGGCCGAGGACGATGGTGCCGGCGACGCCCCGGAGCCGCCGCAGCCCACCCTCGCCGACCTGCCTTCCCTGATCGCCGAGTCGCGGTCGGCCGGGGTGCGGGTGAACGTCAGCGACAGCGTCGCCAGCCCGGGGGAGGTGCCGGCGGCGCTGGGCCGGGCCGCGTACCGGATCGTGCAGGAGGGGCTGACCAACGCCCGCAAGCACGCTGCCGGCGCGGCCGTCACCGTGGACGTGGCTGGCGGGCCGGGCGCCGGGCTGACAGTGGCGATCGGCAACCGGTGGCCGGTCGGGTCGCCGGCCGGCGGCACACTGCCGGGTGCCGGCACCGGCCTGGTCGGCATCAGCGAACGGGTCACCCTGGCCGGCGGGCGGCTCGCCTACGGTCGGGACGACAGCGGTGACTTCCGGCTGGCCGCCTGGCTGCCGTGGCCGGCGTGACCAGCCCTGCCGGCGCAGCCGGGCCGTCGGGCGCGGGCGGGTCGGCCGGCGTGGGCGCGCCGCCGGTACGCGTGCTGATCGTGGACGACGACGCCTTGGTCCGGGCCGGGCTCTCGATGATCCTCGGCGGTCTGCCGGACCTGGCCGTGGTCGGCGAGGCGGCCGACGGTGGCGAGGTGCCGGCTGCCGTCGCCGCGTACGCCCCGGACGTGGTGCTGATGGACATCCGGATGCCACGGGTCGACGGGCTGACCGCCACCGAGGCGCTGCGTGCCCAACCGCATCCGCCGGAGGTGCTGGTGCTGACCACCTTCGACGCCGACGAACAGGTGCTGCGGGCGCTCCGCGCCGGGGCGGCCGGTTTCCTGCTCAAGGACACCCCACCGGCGGAGATCGTGCGCGCCGTACGCCGGGTGGCGGCGGGTGAGGCGACGCTCTCGCCGACTGTGACCCGGACGTTGATCGCCCACGTGACCGCCGCCGCCCCCGGCCCGGTCGGCCCGGACCCGCGCCGCGAACGGGCGCTGCGGCTGCTCACCGGGCTCAGCGAGCGGGAGCGGCAGGTGGCTGTCGCGCTGGGGCGGGGCCACACCAACGCGGAGATCGCGGGGGAGTTGTTCATGAGCGTGGCGACGGTGAAGGCGTACGTCTCCCGGCTGCTGACCCGACTGGAGCTGAACAACCGGGTCCAGGTGGCGCTGCTCGTGCACGACGCCGGCCTCGTCTGACGAGCGGTTTCACACGCGCCGAATGATCGGGCACACCAACATGGATGAGGTTACACTCATTTTTGGTTGTTCCATCGTTGGTTGTGTCAGGAGTGATCGTGGACGGCTTTGTCGGGCGGGACCGTGAACTCGATCTCCTGGGCAGCATGCTCTCTCGGGTGCGACGGGGTGGCCGTGCCGGTCGGCCTGGGCGGGCCCTGCTCATGCGCGGTCGCCGGCGGGTAGGCAAGTCCCGACTGGTCGAGGAGTTCGTGGAGCGGGCCGAGGTGCCGTACCTCTTCTTCACCGCCTCCGCGCAGCCGACCGTCGCAGCCGAGCTCGCCCTCTTCGTGGAGGAGGCGGCCGCCTCGACGCTGCCGGGTGCGCAGATTCTTCGGGAGCAGCAACCACAGACCTGGGACGCCGCGCTGACCCTGCTCGCCGCCGCGCTGCCGTCCGACCGGCCGAGCGTCGTCGTCCTGGACGAGATGCCGTACCTCATCGCTGGCGACCCGGGCTTCGAGGGAACGCTGCAGAAGGTCTTCGATCGCGAGTTGTCCCGACGGCCGGTCCTGCTGATCTGCGTCGGATCGGACCTGGCCATGATGGAAGCGCTCAACGACTACGGCCGGCCGTTCCACCAGCGAGCCACGGAAATGGTCATTCCGCCGCTGAGCCCGGCCGACGTCAGCGACATGCTCGGCCTGTCCGCCGCCGACGCGTTCGACGCCTACCTGGTGTCCGGCGGATTGCCGCTGATCCTCGACGAGTGGCCGACCGGTGCATCCGTCCACGAGTACCTGACCGACGCGGTACGGGATCCGACCTCTGCCCTGCTGGTGAGCGGCGAGCGGGCGCTGGCGGCGGAGTTCCCGCCCCAGTCCCAGGCGGGTCTGGTGCTGCGTGCCATCGGCTCCGGTGAGCGGACCTTCTCGCTGATCTCCCGCGCGGCAGGGGATCTTCCGCAGGCGTCCCTCAACCGCGCCCTGCGCCTGCTGACCCAGAAGCGGGCAGTGGAGGTCACCGTTCCGCTGTCGACCAAGCCGTCGCGGGAGACCCGCTACGCGGTGGCCGATCCGTACCTGCGCTTCTGGTTGTCGTTTCTCGGGCCACACCTCTCCGAGATCGAGCGGGGGCGTGGCGACCTGACCCTGGACCGGATCGACCGGTCGTGGACGTCCTGGCGGGGGCGGGCCATCGAACCTGTCGTCCGGGAGGCGCTGCGCCGGCTGCCCGGTGACCATCTGCCGGCGGAGGCGGCGACGATCGGCGGCTACTGGACCCGGACCAACGACCCGGAGATCGATATCGTCGGCGCCGACCGTGCGCCAGTCGCTCAGAGGATCAGCTTCGTGGGATCGGTCAAGTGGCAGGAGAGCCGACCCTTTGACGCGCATGACCTGGGCCGGCTGCTCCTGCACCGCTCTCTGCTGCCCGGCGCCGACGAGTCGGTGCCAGTCGTTGCCGTGTCGCGCAGTGGCACCGCCGTGGACGGCATCCGGGTGCTGTCGGCGGAGGATCTGCTTACCGCGTACCGGAATTGAACTTTCGTCCGGTGTCCGCCGTACCCATGGCCGAGGATGTCGGTGCGGTAGGTCCGCCGTACCGCTGCCGAACTGCGGGAGGCCTGCCGTGCGAGTTGGTGAGCAGTCGACGGATCCCATCGATCAGGTACTGGGTGAGGTGCCAATGCCGGCACCATTGACCCCGGAGGATGTGCGGCTCGCGGTCCGGGCGGTGGTAGTGCACACAGCCGAGGAGTGGCCCACCGGGCCGCTGTGCCGCAACGACGGCGCTTCCTACCCGTGCCGGCTGCACCGCTGGGGGCGTCGGGTGTTGGAGACACACGGGCTCAACGAGCGGCAGATCGAGGCGTTGATCCGGCATGGCAATCCGTTCGTGCACGTGCCGTTCCCGTTCACGGCGACCGGGCCGTCGCGGCAACAGGCCGCGCGGGTCGTCCCCCAGGGGATACGGCCCACCGCTGCTGGCCGGCCGGTGACTCCCCCCGTCACCGCGCCGCGCTGGCCCCGGGCGAGCTGAGCGCGCTACCCCTCCGCCCATCCGACCCGGGGCGACACGACGTCGGCCCGGCGCGAAGATTCCCCCTCCGCGTCGGGCCGACGTCGCTCTGAGCGGGTGGGCTCAGTTGCCGACCCCGCAGTCCGGGGCGGACCAGTTCGTCGTGTTCGAGCTGTCGTCGCTGTTGTTCTCCCGACGCGAGTCGACGTGCACGTGGTCGTCGTGGTCGGGGTAGCCCGGCCCGTAGATTCCACTGAAGCCGTTGTTGCGGGCGCCGCGGGCGACCTGGCACAGCGAGGACGTCCGTGAGGTCACGTCGGCCGCGTTGCCGTACAGGTGCTGGCTGTCGGACGCGCCGCCGACCTGGTTGTTGCAGGCGCGATTGCGGAAACCGCTCGACACGTGGAGCGGCTTGTCACCGAGGCTCTTGCGCAGCGCCTCCAGCTTCCACATGGTGCGCAGCGCGTTCTGCTTGGTCTGGTTGGCCGACAGCGGGCCGCCGCTCCACCCGCTTCCGCCGCACCCGTTGTCCAACTCGCCATAGGTGAAGTGCGCGGGTGTGCAGTCGTTGTCCTGGAGTTGGTACAGCTTCGCGAAGGTCTGTGGGCCGGCGATGCCGTCGGCGCGCAGCCCGTACGCCTGCTGGAACCGCTTGACCGCGGCGGCGGTCTTCGGCCCGTAGCGGCCGTCGTTCTCCACGATGTCCCGGTAGCCGGCCCACCCGGCGACCCGGATCTGCAACTGGCGGACGTCGTCGCCGGAGCGCCCCTGGCTCAGGGTGCGGTTCCAGGTGTAACAGCCGTCCGCGTACGCCGCCGGTGCGGCGATCACCGTGGCGATTGCGGCCCCGGGCAGTGCCAGGGCGAATGCGACGGCGACCCGCTTCAAGGTGTTTACGCGCACAGAAGTCCTCCCGATAGGAGAGCGAATGGGGTGGCTTCGGGACATCGACCGAGAAGTCCCGTGATTTCCACCCTCGCACTGATCAGTGCCGTTGGAGGTGGTTAACGAGAATCGTGCTCACAATCCGCTGTACCTGGGTATTGGCTGGGAATTAGGCTGATTTGCGAAACAGCCATTTCCGGCCGATCGCCCCTCCTGCGGAAAAGGGCACCGAACGTCGCAATCTGCCACACGGAGGGTGATGTTCCCGGGGTGATGGCTGCCGGTAACGTCAGCCCCGGGGCTGCGGACTGGCGGAGGTGCGCGTGGCACGCGGTGGCGTCTTCTGTGTCGAGGGTCAGTGGCACCGTGACCTCAACGAGCGGGGCTCGGTGCTGCCCACGCTGGAGTTGCTGGAGCGGCTGGGCAAGATCCGGTTCATCCACAAGGACGCGGCCACCCGTGACGAGTTGTTCTACTTCCTGGACCGTTGGCTGCTCAAGCAGTACGCCGACCACCGGGTCGGCTTCTTCGCCATGCACGGTGAGCCGAGCCGGCTCTGCCTCACCGACTGGCAGTCGGTGGAGTTGAACGAGGTGGCCGAGCTGATGGCCGGCCGCGCGGAGGGGCGGCGACTCTATTTCGGTAGCTGCTCGGTGCTGCGCGCCTCGGACGCGGTGCTGCGCGAGTTCCTGGAGGTCACCGGAGCCGCTCTGATCTGCGGGTTCACCCGGGAGGTCGACTGGGTCGAATCGGCGGCCTTCGAAACAGTGCTCCTCGACGTGCTCGCCAACGGCCAGCGACACAATGCCGCCGAGCTGCGGATGGGCTCCGCCCACTGGGCGCCCCTCGCGTCGTACCTCGGTTTTCGGGTGATCTACGCCAACGGTCGGGCCTGGCGTCCGTCCGGCCGTCCCCGGGTGCCCACCCAGGCGGTGCACCGCGACGCGGCCCGACCCCGCTGACCCGCCGCCGCCGTTGCGCCCGCACCCTGGTAGGAACGGGGAATGGCACGCAGCATCGCAAGGAACACCCGGGTCGACCGGGATGGCCTGCTCGACTTCCTCCGGCCGCGACACCGCGTCGTGCTGATGACCACCCGGGCCGATGGGCGACCGCAGTCCTCGCCGGTCTCCGCCGGGGTCGACGGGCAGGGGCGGCTGGTCATCTCCACCTACCCCGAGCGGGCCAAGGTGAGCAACCTCCGCCGCGACCCCAGGGTCTCGGCCTGCGTGCTCAGCGACGACTGGAACGGCCCCTGGGTGCAGATCGACGGCACCGCCGAGGTGCTCGACCTGCCCGAGGCACTGGAGCCGTTGGTCGAATACTTCCGCAGCATCTCCGGTGAGCACCCGGACTGGGACGACTACCGGGCGGCGATGGAGCGTCAGGGCAAGTCGCTGATCAGGGTGACCATCGACGCCTGGGGTCCGATCGCCACCGGTGGCTTCCCGGCCCGCCTCGCCGACTGACCGTTCCTTCGCCGGGCATTCCGTCGATCTTGCAGTTTCTGTCCCGACAAACGACTCATCAGGGTCATCTAGACAACACAATGTGCAAGATCGACAGGGCTGGGGTGGGGTCCGTCAGCGCCTCCGGCGGGGTCAGTCGACCAGGGCGGCGTAGACGAGCTGGCGTAGTTGGGAGCGGAGCGGGTAGGTGCTCGACGGCATCAGCTGCGTGAACAGCAGCGCGGTGATCTCCTCGGCCGGGTCGACCCAGAACGCGGTGCTGGCCACCCCGCCCCAGTAGTACTCGCCGACGCTGCTGGGCACCCGGCTGGGGATCGGGTCGTCGACCACCGCGAAGCCGAGGCCGAAGCCGATCCCGTCCAGGGTGGTCTCGGCGAAGCCGCCGGTGGACAGGGTGCCCAGGTCCTGACCGCCGGGCAGGTGGTTGCGGGTCATGAACCGCACAGTGCGCGGCCCGAGCAGCCGGACGCCGTCGAGCTCGCCGCCGCGCAGCAGCAACTGGGTGAACCGGTGGTAGTCGGCGGCGCTGGAGATCAGGCCGCCACCGCCGGAGAGCAGCGCCGGCTTGCTGAACGCGAGGGCCCCGAGGCTGTCGTAGCGGACGGCCCGGCCGCTGCGCGGTTCCGGTACGTAGAGCGCGGCCAGCCGGTCGGCCTCGTCGCCCTCCACCCACCAGCGGGTGTCGGTCATGCCCAGTGGGCCGAAGATCCGGTCGGCGAAGAACGCGTCGAGGCTCTGCCCGGAGATCACCTCGACGAGTCGGCCCAGCACGTCGGTGGCAACGGAGTAGCCCCACGCCGAGCCGGGCTGAAACAGCAGCGGCAGCTCGCCGAAGGCCGCGCAGGCGCCGGCCAGGTCGACGTCCGCCGGCGGGTACAGGTCGTAGCCGGCGGCCCGGTAGAGCCCGTCGACCACCGAGGTCTGCATGAAGCCGTACGTCAGGCCGGCCGTGTGGGTGAGCAGGTGCCAGACCCGGATCGGCTCGACCGCCGGCACCGTGTACGGCTTGAGCGCCGACCCCTTGGAGTAGACCCGCAGGTCGGCGAACTCGGGCAGCCAGCGGCTGATCTCGTCGGTCAGCTCGAACCGGCCCTCCTCCCACAGCATCATCGCCGCGACCGAGGTGACCGGCTTGGTCATCGAGTAGATCCGCCACAGGGTGTCGGCCTCGACAGGTGCGCCCGACTCCCGGTCGCGCAGCCCGTACGTCGAGGAGTGCGCCACCTCACCGCGACGGGTGACCACCACCTGCCAGCCGGCCAGCCTGCCGTCGTCGACGTACCGGCCGAAGTGCTCGTCGATCCGCGCCAGCCGCGCCCTGTCGAAACCGATCTGATCCGGGTCCTTGCTCCGAGCCACACTCACGCCGCCGAACGTACTCGCCGGTACACCGACACCGGAAGGGGGCCGGCGTCGGCCCGCCGGCCGCCGGCTGTCGGCGGCGCCCACTAGCCTGGCCGGATGCCGGAGTTGACCGAGGACGTGACCTTCCGCAACGAGGACTGGTACGGCGAGGAGCTGACCGACCGGCACTTCATGGGTTGTGAGTTCTTCGGGGTGGACCTGACCGAGGCGGTGAGCAGAGGCGCGGTCTTCACCGGATGCACGTTCGGCAACGTGGCGTTCAACGCCTCCCGGCATGTCGACTCCGCCTTCACCCGTTGCGTCTTTCGGCGGTGCAACTTCTTCGAGGCCGAGTTCACCGGCTGCAAGCTGGTCGGCAGCACCTTCAGCGAGTGCGATCTGCGTCCGTTGACGGTGGACGGCGGTGACTGGTCCTTCGTCGCGTTACCCGGTGCCGACCTGCGTGGCGTCCGGCTGACCGGGGTGCGCATGCGCGAGGTGGACCTCACCAGGGCCAACCTCACCGGTGCTACGGTCACCGGTGTCGATCTTTCCGGGGCGCAGCTCACAAACGTCCGGCTCGGTGGCGCCGACCTGCGGGGCAGCGATCTCACAGCGCTGGACCCGACGGTCGTCGAACGGGCCGGTGCCGTGATCGACGTCGAGCAGGCAGTGGTCGTCGCACAACTGCTCGGCTTCCGGATCGGCTGACCCGAAAGGGGCTGGTGGTCTGCCCAACTGCCCGTCCGGGCGGCCGGGTTGTCCGACAGCGTCCCATTGTGGGCTGGACACGTCCGGCAGTCCGGATCTAGCGTGTCGTCCACGCCCGGGTAAACGTGAAACTGCCCACAGTGGATGGTGTGGTCCTCGGCGGTCCAAAACGGCCGGGCGGCGGAGTTGGAGGGGTCGGTGGCGGACGAAGACCGCACGCGGGCTGGTTCGAGGGCTGGCGACGCGCCGCCGAAGCACCGTCCGCGTGCCATTACCGCCGGGAAGACCCGCAGCGTGTTGCGCCGTGCCCGACAGCGGCGGCGCTGGGCGGTCGAAGGAGCCGCCGTCCTCGTCTGCCTTGTGGTGTTGATCTCGTATCTCGCCACCCGGTCCGGTCCGGCGCCGGACGACGACCAGGCGGGTCCGGGCGGCGTGCCCGCCCGTCCCTCCGGTGTTCCGGCCGCCGACGGGCGCACCGGCGAGGCGGGGCCGGCGACGCCCGGTCTGCGTCCGCGCCAGCGCCCACCCTCGCCGGACCCGACGCCGTCGGCCAGCACGCCCGCCCCGCCGCCGCCGAAGCCCGGTTCGCCGGCGTTGACGGTGAGCCGCGGCGAGATGCCGGCCATCGTCGACCTCACCGCCGTTGGCGCCCGTGACTGGGTGCACTGGGGGGAGCGCGGCGGCAGGTCGATGAACCGCAAGCGTTCCGGCTCCGGCGAGATCATCGACGGGGGTGGTCCAGGCCGGCGGGTCGGTTGGGACGGCAACCAGGAGTACGTGCGCTGGGCCGACGGCACGCCGGAGCGGTCGACGAACGGCAGTTCCAACGGCGTCTACGCCTGCGGTGCCGGGAACGGGTTCAGCCTCGCCGTCGCCGGCAGTGGTGAGCCGCGTACGGTCCAGCTCTACGGTGGCATCTGGATGGCTCGGGGGCGACTGGAAGCGCGGCTGTCCACCGGCGGGCCCGCCAGCATCGCCCGACTGGAAGACCCCTACACCAGTCAGAGCGCCCAGTTCACCATCCGCTTCACGGTGCCGAAGGGTGCCCGGCTGCTGCTGAACTGGACCGTCGAGAAGGTCTTCACGCCGCACTGCGGCAACGTCGGCCTCCAGGCCGTGACGGTGCGTTGACTGACTGACTGATCGCTGTGCGTCCGGACAGCGGGACAGTTTGTCCGTCGCAGACTGTCGAATGCGTCGTAACTTTCTGCTGTCCCCATCCGACCATCCAGTGTGGAGGCAGCGGAGATGAGTAGCAGCACCGTCCACCGCGACCGTCGTGCCGCTTCGTCCGGCACCGGTGAAACGCCCGGGGAGGTTCTTCGCGACATCCCCCTGCCGCCGTACGTGACGGGCGAGGACACCCAGTTCGCCGTACGGGCGGTGGTGGTGCACGCCCCCCGGCTGTGGTCCGGGGGTGTGGTGTGCCGTAACGATGCCAGCCCGCACCCGTGCCGCCTGCACCGCTGGGGCACCCGGGTGCTGGCGCTGCGCGGGCTGCGGGCCGCTGAGATCGCCGCGCTCATCGAACGTGGTGACCCGACGGCGGTGGTCCCCCCACCGGACCGTCCGGCCTGAGCGTTCGCCGGGCCGGGAGGCGTGATCGCGCCTCCCGGCCGTCGCTCAGCAGGTGATCGGTTTGACCCAGGAACACTCGACGCCCTCCGGGGTGCGCGGTGTCTCCGGCACCGCCGGCGGGGCGACCCGTGCCGTCGACGCACCACCCTCGCGGAAGCCGGCCAGCGCCACGGCGATCTGGTCCTCGAGCGACTTCACTGACGCCGTGAGGTAGTTGTTCAACAGGATGGAGAACGCCAGCAGTCGACCATCTGCGCTGGTGACGTAGCCGGAGAGCCCGGAGACACCGGTAAGGCTGCCGGTCTTGGCGTGCACGTTGCCCGCGGCCGGCGTGTCGGCCATCCGGCTGCGCAGGGTGCCGCCGACGAACCGTTCGGGCTGACCGGCGATCGGCAGCGCCGCGTACCAGGTCGCGAACCACGGTTCGGCGCGGACGGCGCTCAGCAGGTCGACGAATTCCGCCGCCGGGACCAGGTTGCGCCGGGACAATCCTGAGCCGTCACGCTGGCGCAGTCTCCCGGTGTCCATTCCGGTGTCGGCGACGTACTCGCTGATCGCGGTGAGCCCGGCCGTCCAGGTGCCCGAGCCGGAGAGCACGCGACCGATCTCCTTGGTCAACACCTCGGCGTGCCCGTTGTTGGACAGCTTCAAGAATGGCGTCATCAACTCGCCCAGACTCATCGAGTCGTGGCGCGCCACCGGGTCGGCCGTCTCCGGGGTGGGCTGGCCGAGCACGGTCCGGCCGAGCACCCGGACGCCGTGTCGGTGCAGCGCCGCCCGGAACACGTCGGCCGCGTAGCCGGTGGGTTCCCAGACGGTGACCCAGTCGCTCGCGGGCTCGTCGCCGACGGCGATCTGACCGGTCACCACTACGGTGTTGCCGCCGTGCTCGCGCTCGATCGAGATCGAGGTCTCGCCGTCGCTGACCGTCTGGGCGCGGTTGTCGACGCGGACGTACCCGGTGGCGGGGGTGGTGGTGACCACCGGCGGGGCGCCGGCCCGGCCCGCCGGTGCGGCGTGCACGATCACCGTGCCCGCGTCGTAGTCGGTGTCCGGGGCGATGGTCAGCGCGGAGACCTGCGCGGCGTAGTAGTAGGGCTCGTCGTCCCAGGTCCAGTCGGGGCCGAGGCGGGTTCGGTCGTAGCGGGTGTCGTCGGCGACCAGGTTTCCGGTGACCACCCGCACGCCGTCGGCGGCGACCTGGGCGGCGAGCGCGTCGTAGTCGGCGGCGAGCATCGTCGGGTCGCCCCCGCCACGCAGGTAGAGGTTGCCGGAGAGCAGGCCCGCACGGCGTTTGCCGCTGGCCCGTACGTCGGTGCTGAACCGGTGACCCGGGCCGAGCAGCTCAAGGGCGGCCGTCGAGGTCAGCAGCTTGGTGTTGGACGCCGGAACCAGCCGGCGGTCACCGTTGCGGTCGTAGAGCGTCTGTCCCGTGCTGGTGTCGACCACCACCACCGACGCCTGCGCGCCAGCCAACCGGGTGTCGGCGAGGATCGTGTCGATGGTGGCACGCAGCTGGGTCGTCGCGGGGGTGGGCGATTCGGCCGTGGCGCCGGGCGCGGCGGCGGTGGCCGCTGTGGCTACCAGCGCGAGCAGCGCGAGGGCCCGGGGAAAGTGACGGCGATGCATCCGCTGATGCTGTCACGGAGATATTCGCCGGAGAAGGCCCTCAAGCGAAAGATATTGCCGTATGGGCTACTTCGGCCCGCCGACCGTCTTCTCGTGGCCACCCCAGTAGTGCCGCTGCGCCCCCATCACCAGCGGTGCGACCAGCGCGGCGAGCGCCCCACCGAGCAGCGGGAAGACGATGAACACCCAGAGCTGCCGTAGCGCGACGCCGCCCTCGAACACCGCCGGGCCGAACGCGCGGGCCGGGTTGACCGCAGCGCCGGTCAGCGTCACGCCCACCAGTTGGGTCACGGCCAGGGCCAACCCGATGGCCAGCCCGGCGGTGCCCGGATTCTCGCTCCGGCTCGTCACCACCAGCACGACCAACACGAAGAGGAAGGTCAGCACGACCTCCAGCACCGCCGCGCCGCCCCGGTTGATGTGCGCGCCGTAACCGTTCGTGCCCAGGGCCCCGGTCTGGTCCGCCACGTCACCCCATCGGGTCAGCGCCCAGAGCACGAAGCCCGCGACGGTCGCGCCGACGAACTGTGCGATCCAGTACGCCACCGCCCCGAGCACCGAGATCTTGCCGGAGAGCAGCACACCGAGCGTCACCGCCGGGTTGACGTGGCTACCGGAGAGTGGGCCGATCGTGTAGACGAGGGCCACCATCACGAATCCGAAGGCCAGCGCCACCACCACCACGCCGCCCTGGACCCGTGCGGCGACCGCGCTGCCCACCCCGAAGAACACCAGCAGCAGGGTGCCGAGGAACTCGGCCGCGTACCGACGGAAGTCGCTCATTCACTCAGCGTAGGTGCAGGTCAGGTGGCCGAAGCCGGAATGGCCGTCTGTGATCGGCGCGACGGTCGAGGACGGGCACAGCGGTGACGTCCGGCGCGTTGTAGCCCACGTGGACACCCACTCCGCGGACATCGTGGTGATCGGCGCCGGGCAGGCCGGCCTGAGCGCCGGCTATCACCTGCACCGCACCGGCTTCGCGCCCGGCAGCGGCTTTGTCATCCTCGACGCCGACAACGGGCCCGGCGGCGCCTGGCAGCACCGCTGGCCGACGCTGGTCTTCGACCGGGTGCACGGCTTCCACGACCTGCCCGGGCTGCCGTTCCCGCCCACCGAGCCGCATCGCCCGGCCTCCGAGCAGGTCAGCGCCTACTTCGCCGCGTACGAGAGGGCCTTCGACCTGCCGGTGCGGCGGCCGGTGCGGGTCCGGGGGGTGCACTCCCGCCCGGACGGACGACTGGACGTGCACACCGGCCGGGGTACCTGGACCGCCCGAGCCCTGATCAACGCCACCGGCACCTGGACGCGACCGTTCTGGCCGCACTACCCGGGCCGGTCGACGTTCCGAGGACGCCAGCTGCACACCGCCGACTACCGGGGGCCCGCCGATTTCACCGGCCTGCGCGTGGTGGTGGTCGGTGGCGGCACCTCGGCCGTGCAACTGCTCGGCGAGGTCTCCACCGTCGCGGCGGGCACCACCTGGGTGACCCGCCGGCCGCCGGCGTTCAACGACGAGGAGTTCGGCCAGGAGCTCGGTCGCGCCGCCGTAGCCCGGGTGGACCAGGCGGTACGGGCCGGCCGACCGCCGGGCAGTGTGGTGGGCGTGACCGGGCTGCCGGTCACCCCGGAGGTGCGCCGACTGCGCGAGCGTGGCGTCCTCGACCGGCTACCCATGTTCGACCGGATCACGCCCGACGGGGTGGCCTGGACGGACGGGAGGTTCGAGCCAGCCGACGTGATCCTGTGGTGCACCGGCTTCCGGGCGGCCATCGACCATCTCGCCCCGCTGGGGCTGCGCGCGCCCGGTGGCGGTATCACGATGGACGGCACCCGGGTGGTCGCCGACGCGCGGGTTCACCTGGTCGGGTACGGCCCCTCGGCCAGCACGATCGGTGCCAACCGGGCCGGCCGAGCGGCGGTCAACGAGATTCGCGCCTGGCTGGCGCCGGCCGCCGTTCTCCACTGACCTGGCTCTATTTGACGGATGGTCAGCCAGCGGGCACGGTGGGAGTGACGGGGCCGTCAGCTGCCCCGATTCGATGCGACGGCGACGACCGTTCGCCCCTCTGTCGCCTCCCACGTGTGCTCGTACGCGGGCCGACTGTCCGGTCCGCGCGGTATCCGACCGCGAGCCCGAGAATCCACGAGGAGTTCCATCAATGCTCACCATGACCGATAACGCCGTGCTCGTCATCCGTGACCTCGCCAATCAACAGGACGTCGCCCAGGACGGCGGTGTGCGTATCGCCGCCGACACCGAGGCGGGCTCGCTCACCGTCGAGCTCGTGCCCGAGCCGGCACAGGGCGATCGGGTGGTCGACAACCAGGGCGCCCGGATCTTCCTGGACGAGGACGCCGCCGAGCTGCTCGGCGACGCGTCGGTGGACGCCACAGTCGACGACGAGGGCATCATCCAGTTCGGCTTCACCGAGAAGCAGTAGACCCGACCTCAGCGCAGCGATCGTCCCCGCTGCGGTGGACCCTGCCCGGGGTGCCACCGCGGCGCGCCGTCGCCGGCCGGGTGCAACAGCGTGCCGAGCACGTGGGCCAGGTGGTGCGAGGTGCTCCACGCCGCCCAGTTGGCGGTCGAGCCGGCCCCGGCGCCCCGGCGGGCCCGGCGCAGCAGCTCATGGTCACCCCAGGAGAAGGCCGCTCCGCTGGTCGGCCAGTGTGGTGCCGACACCAGCGTGCGACACAGGTCGGCGAACCGGTCGTCGCCCCGGCCGCCGCGTCGCGCCCAGCGGTAGACCCACCAGCTGCCGTCGTCGGTGTATCGCACTGTCGGCAACCGGTCGCCACTGTCACCGGTGCCCGGCCCGGCCGGGTGGACGCCGTAGTCGCCGTAGTCGACCCCGGCGTCGGCAAGTCGTCGCCACAGTTGCCAGTCCCAACGGTCCAACTGGACCGGCTCGTCGGTGGGCAACCGGGACAGCGTCGGCGGCATACCGCCTGCCGCCACCGTCACCGACCGCCAGGCGTGTCGACGTGCCCAGTCCAGCAGGTGGCGTACCCGAGGCTCGGCGGTCCGCACGTCCGCCGGGCAGCAGACGTCCCCCGCGTCCACCAGCAGGTCGCACTCCTCCGGGGCGAGGCTGGTGAACCGCCAGATCCGTTCCACAGCTGTGGTGCTCGCGTCCGGCCCGGCCCGGTCCCGGCCGGCCCGCAGCCGGATTAGCGCGCGCCGGCCGTACGCCCGCGCCGCCGCGCCGTGCGCTACCAGCCGGTGGTCGCTCTCGGAGAGCCCGATCACCGGCACCACCGGTACGCCCCAACGGGTCAGCTCCGCCTCGGGGATGTCGGGCAGTGCGCTGACGTCGATGGCGGCCAGCAGCCCGGACGGCAACCGGCGAACGTCGTCCATCGTGGACCGACCGATCGCGCCGATCTCCAGGATCGGGGCGACCAGTGCGGTGTACGCGGGATCGAGGTGGCTCAGGGCCTCAAGCTCGCCTCGTCGGTTGGCGAGGATGGGGCGGTAGACCGGTGCCGCCGCCCGGCCCCCGTGGGCGGGCACCATACTTCAATCTAGCCAGGCATCCGGACATGCCCCAGGAATGTAAGCCGGAATTCGGCTGCTCGACTGTCGGTTCGGCGACTACCATCCACCGATGCCCACGCCGATTTACCGTTACCAATCCGACGAAGAGGACAGCGGGCGGTGGACCGGTTTCCCGTTCCGCGACGGCGACATCGTGATCAGCACCCGGTCCAAGAGTGGCACCACCTGGATGCAGATGATCTGTGCGCTCCTGGTGCTTCGTACCCCGGAGTTGCCGGCCCCGCTGACAGTGCTGTCGCCGTGGCTGGACTGGTTGGGCGAGCCGCAGGCCACTGTGTACGACCGGCTGGCCGCCCAGCCACACCGGCGGTTCATCAAGACGCACACCCCGCTGGACGGGGTGCCGCTCGACCCTCGTGCGCACTACGTGGTGGTGGCCCGGCACCCGCTGGACATGGCGGTCTCCCTCTACCACCAGGGCGCCAACCTGGACCGGGCGCGCATCGCCGAGCTGACCGGCCAACCCGCCCCGGCCGGGCCACCCGGAGAACGGCCTGGAGTACGGGAGTGGTTGCTGAGCTGGGTCGACCGGGAGGTGGACCCGCACACCGAGTTGGATTCGCTGCCCGGGGTGCTGATGCACCTGAGTGACGCGTGGGCCCGCCGGCACGAGCCGAACGTCGAGCTGGTGCACTACGACGACCTGCTGGCCGATCTGGGCGGTGAGATGCGCCGGCTCGCCGACAGGTGGGAACTCCCGAGCCCGGGGCCGGGGTTGGTGGAGGCGGCCACCTTCAGTCGCATGCGGGAGCGCGCCGACCGGCTCGCGCCGGACACGCTCGGCGTGCTGCGTGACCGGCAGGCGTTCTTCCGCCGAGGCGCCTCAGGCCAGGGACGTGACCTGCTGGACGAGGCCGGCCTCGCTCGCTACCAACAACGGGTCACCGCGCTGGCCCCGCCCGACCTGCTCACCTGGCTGCACCGCTAGGCCCCCAGGCACACAAGAGCGCGCGGCGCCGCTCCGCGATCGGAACGTCGCCGCGCTCTGGCCGTCTCCCACCACCGCAGCCGTTCGGCGGTACGTCGGCGGGGACCTGGCTCGACCGGCCGTTCGCGCCGGTCCGCTTCTCGATCCCCGGTCCGCGCGTATCCAAACCCGCCCAGCGTGGGGAATTCCACCATTCGCGGGTCCCGGCGTGGCGCGCCGCCGGACGGGGTATGAGCGTGGACATGGAGCATTTCACTATCGCGACTGTCGCCGAGAAGAGCCCGGATTTCCGGCGCGTGCTGTGGACCGGTGAGCACACCCAGCTGGTCATCATGACCATCCCCGCCGACGGGGAGATCGGCGAGGAGGTGCACGAGGACATCGACCAGATCCTCACCTTCGTGAGCGGCGTCGGCGAGGCGCGGGTCGCCGGCGCGAAGCGGAAGGTCGTCGCGGGCGACCTGGTAGTGGTGCCGGCGGGCACCAAGCACAACTTCGTCAACACCGGTCCCAACCCGCTGGTGCTGTACACGGTCTACGGGCCGCCGGAGCACGCCGACAAGGCCGTGCACAAGACCAAGGAAGAGGCCGACGCGGCCGAGGCGGCGGGCGAGGACGAGCCACCGACCGAGTGATGCGTCCGGCCTGATTCGGGCCGATGCGGGTACCCCCGGCGGGTGGAGCAGCAGCCGCCGATTTCCGACTACGGGTTCCTCTCGGACTCTCGTTCGGGCGCCCTGGTCGGCAAGGACGGCTCGATCGACTGGTGGTGCCCGCACCGGTTCGACGGGTCGTCAGTGTTCGCGCGGTTGCTCGACCCGGGAGCCGGCCACTTCCGGCTGGCACCGGTCGGGGTCGGCGGCCCGGGTCACCGGGTGGAGCGCGCGTACCTGCCGGACACGTTGGTGCTGCGGACGGTGCACCACACCCCGCACGGCAGCGTGGCGGTCACCGACGCGCTGGCCGCCGAGGTCGGCGCCCGCGCCCACGAGCTGGGCAAGAACTCACCCGCCGTGCTGATCCGGGTGGTCAAGGGACTCTCCGGGCGGGTACGGATGGCGTTGGACTTCGCGCCTCGCCCGGAGTACGGCCTGCTCACGCCGTACCTGCACGAGCAGCCGGACGGCGGGGTGCTGGCCGGCGCCGGCCCGGTGGTGCTGATTTTGCGCGCCGGGGGTCTGCACCTGCGGGCCGGCGCCGACCGGGTGACCCACGAGTTCGAGGTCTCCGCCGGTCAGGTCATCGGGATGGACCTCGCGTTCGGCGAGGCGTACGGCGACCCGCCGGCCCGGGTGGACCCGCTGACCACCCTCGCCGAGACGACGGCGGCGTGGCAGGCGTTCCGGGAGACGCACGGGTACTCCGGCCGCTACCCCGAACTCGTCAAACACAGCTCGACGGTCCTGACCGGCCTCACGTACGCCCGCAGTGGCGCGGTCGCCGCCGCGTTGACCTCCTCGTTGCCGGAGCAGATCGGTGGCGACCGGAACTACGACTACCGCTACTCCTGGTTGCGGGACTTCTCGTTGACCATGCGGGCCCTCTGGGTGGCGGCCTGCCCCGACGAGACGTCCCGACTGTTCGCCTGGGCGACCCGCTCGATCGGCCGGTTCGGCGATGAGCCAGTGCCGGTGCTCTTCGGGTTGGAGGGGGAGCGCGATCTCTCCGAGCACCACTGCAACCACCTGCGCGGCTACCGCGACAGTCGACCGGTGCGGGTCGGCAACGACGCCTGGCGGCAGCGGCAGCTCGACGTGCCGGGTGAGGTGATGTCGGCGGTGTGGCGGCTGCGCGACTACCTGGGCGCGCGGTTCGAGGACGAGCTGCGGGAGATGGTGCTCGGGCTGACCGAGCAGGTGGCCGCGACGTGGCACCTGCCGGACCGGGGTATCTGGGAGACCCGCGACGAGGAGCGCCACTACGTCTCGTCCAAGGTGTCCTGCTGGTTGACGATGGACCGGGCGGTGGGGCTCGCCGACCGGCTCGGTGATCGGGCCGACCCCGGTCGCTGGGCGCGGGTACGCGACGAGATCCGCGACACGGTGTTGCGCGAGGGGTGGAACGAACGGATCGGGGCGTTCACCGGGGCGTTCGGCTCGGCGGAGCTGGACGCCTCGGTGCTCGCGCTGCCGGTAACGCACTTCCTGCCGGCCACCGACCCGCGGATGCGCTCGACGATCGCGATGGTCGAGCGTGAGCTGGGCACCGAGGACGGCCTGCTGCGGCGTTGGACGACCGACCCGGCCGGATTCCTGCTGTGCTCGTTCTGGCTGGTGGAGTGCCTGGTGATGACGGGTGAGCCGCAGCGCGCCGAGGCGCTCTTCGAGCGGGTCGTCGGGTACTCCAACGACGTGGGGCTGTTCAGCGAGCAGATCGACCTCACCACCGGCATGCAGTTGGGCAACACGCCGCAGGCGCTCTCGCACATTGGGCTGATCAACGCAGCCTGGCGGATCACCGAGCCGGAGAGCTACTGAGCTGTCGGTTCCGCCCCGGCCGGAATCCTGCAACAGACCTGCAAACGCCAGGCATTGACGCTGATGGTTGGACAGTCCTAGCCTCGAGGCATCGGGAAAGCCCTTTCCCCAGGGCTTTGATCCCGCCTCACCCCGCCTCGGATCCGGGCGTCCGACGGGGGCGCACACCGATCCCGTTCAGCGCAGCACGCCGTGCGAACACGTCTCGGTACGGCGACCGAGGGATCACCACCACATGCGTCAAGGAGGACACCTGTGCAGAAAAGACGACTCTCCGGCCGCCGACCACTCCTGCTGGCGGTCGGGGCCGGGGTGACCGCGGCGGCCCTCGCCGCCGGCATGACCTCGGCCTTCGCGGCCACCGTCTTCAGCGACGACTTCACCGACGGCGACACCTCCGGCTGGTCCAAGTCCGGCGGCACCTGGGCCGTCGACGGCTCGGGCGTGCTCAACCAGTCCAACGCCGGCAGCGAGCTGGCCCGGCAGTTCACCGGCCAGACGAGCTGGACCAACTACTCAGTGCAGGCCCGGGTCAGGCCGACGAGCTTCGGCTCGTCCAGCGCCCTGGTCGGGCTCGCCGCCCGCTCCACCAGCAGCACCAAGATGTACCGGCTGGCCCTGCTCGGCTCCGGCCGGGCCGAACTCCAGGCGGTCAACGGCAGCTCCGTCACGGCGATCGGCTCCGCCGCGCTGGGCATCGGCACCGGCACCTGGTACAACCTGCGCATCGAGACCAGCGGCAGCACCATCCGCGGCTTCGTCAACGGCACCCAGATCGCGTCCGGCAGCAACAGCCTGGCCGGCGCCGGCCGGATCGGCCTGGTCACCGCGTACGCCAGTGGCGGCTTCGACGACGTGTCGGTCGACTCGTCCGGCGGTGGCACCCCGACCACACCGCCACCGACGACCACTCCGCCACCCACCACCACGCCGCCACCGACCACCACACCTCCGCCGGCTGGTTGGCCGACGCCCACCGGCAGCCAGAAGGTGGACGCCACGATCCCGGTCTCCGGCTCGTTCGACGGAGGGCTCAAGCGCTACTACGGCATCGGTGACGGCGGGCAGAGCGAGAGCCAGGACCCGATGTTCGAGCTGGCCGCAGGTGCCACTTTGCGCAACGTGATCATCGGTGCTCCGGCCGGCGACGGCGTGCACTGCGAGGGCAACTGCACCCTGATCAACGTCTGGTGGGAGGACGTCGGCGAGGACGCGGCGACCTTCCGCGGCGGCACCACGTACACAGTCGACGGCGGCGGGGCCCGCTCCGCCAGCGACAAGGTCTTCCAGCACAACGGCTCGGGCACCGTCTACATCAAGAACTTCCGGGTGGAGAACGCCGGCAAGCTCTACCGCGCCTGCGGCAACTGCTCCACGTCGTACCAGCGGCACGTGGTGATCGACAACGTGATCGTCCGGAACACCGACGCGATCGCCGGCATCAACACCAACTGGGGCGACACCGCCCGGTTCAGCCGGATCACCATCGTCGGCGACCCGGACCGGGAGACCTCGATCTGCGTGAAGTACAAGGGCGTGCCCAAGGGCAGCGAGCCGACCGAGATCGGCGAGGGTGCCGACGGCGTCAACTGCCTCTACTCGCCCTCCGACATCACCTACCAGTAGAGCGGCACGACAGCGCCCCGCGGACCGCCCGGTCCGCGGGGCGCCGTCACGTCACCCCATCACTGGTACGCCGGAGACGTCGACGGTGTCCGGATACTTCAGCCCGGCGCCGGTGTTGAGCACCACCACCCGTTCGCCGGCCCGAATCCACCCGCCCGCGCGCAGTTGCCGGGCCGCCGTGAGGCAGGCCGCCCCCTCCGGGCAGAGCAGCAGCCCCTCCCGGGCGGCGAAGTCCCGCAGATCGCCCAGGATGTCCGCGTCGTCGACGGCGACCGCCGTGCCGGAGGACTCCCGCAGCGCCGCCAGGATCAGCTCGTCGCCCAGCGGGGCCGGCACCGTGATGCCGAACGCCACTGTGTGCGCGTCCGCCCACGGCTGCGCCCGATCCTCTCCGGCGGCGAAGGCCCGCACGATCGGCGCGCAGCCGGTGGACTGCACCGCCACCAGCCGGGGCAGCTTGTCGCCGATCCAGCCGAGCTCGCGCAGCTCGTGCAGCGCCTTGTGGATGCCGATCAGGCCGACCCCGCCGCCGGTCGGATAGATGATCACGTCGGGTGTCTGCCAGCCGAGCTGCTCGACGATCTCGTACCCCATCGTCTTCTTGCCCTCCAGCCGGTAGGGCTCGCGCAGCGTGCCGGCGTCGAAGATCGCCCCGTTCGACTCCGCTATCAGCTCGGCCACCCGCCGGCCGGCGTCGCCGATCAGCCCGTCGATCAGGCGCAGGTCGGCACCGGCGGCGACGCACTCGCGCCGGCAGATGCTCGGCGCCTCCAGCGGCATGACGATTGTCGCGCCCATTCCGGCCCGCGCGGCATACGTGGCCCAGGCCGACCCGGCGTTGCCGTTGGTGGGCATCGCGATCCGCTCGACGCCCAGCTCGCGGGCCCGACTCACCCCGACCGCCGCGCCCCGGGCCTTGAACGAGCCGGTCGGGATCAGCCCCTCGTCCTTGATCATCAGATCCGCGATACCGATCTCGGTGCCGTACGCCGGAGCCCGCAACAGCGGCGTCCACCCCTCACCCAGCGTGGTGACGTGCCGAGGGTCGGCGACCGGCAGCAGCTCCCGGTATCGCCACAGGTCGGCCGGGCGCAGCGGAAAGCGTTCCGGGGTGACCGCCTTCGCCACGGCCGGCAGGTCGTAGCGGGCCAGCAAGGGCGATCCGCACTCGCAGAGATTCTGTAACCGGTCGGCGGCGTACTCCTTGCCGCAGCGCGGGCAGTCCAGGTGAGTCAGGTACACGTCGCTCCTCGCCGTCACACAGCGTCGATGCTCAGCCAGTGCCGGCTGCGCCGCCCCGGCTGGTAGACCGAGTCCAGTCGCTTGGCGATTACGCCCGGCAGGCCCTGTTCCCGCCCGGCACGCAGGGCCTCGTCGCCCGCGCCCGGGAACCACGGCGGAGTCTGCCAGTGCGTACCGGACAAGACCAGCCCGTCGAGCAGCTCCCGGCGTTGCGCGTACGGCACGTCGACGCTGCTCACGCCCTCCAACCAGAGCAGGTCGACGATCAGGTACTGGGCGCCGGCCGGAACCCGGCTGCCGGTCGCCGGCCGGACCGGGCGGACCCGCCCGGCACCATCGATGCGGACCAGCACACCGTCGAGCACCGCCTCGGTGGGCGCGAGCGCCTCGGCCATCGCGCGCAGCCACTGATACCCACCGGTGATCTCCTCGTCGGTCTCGGAGAGCAGCCGCAGCCGCCCGCCGGAGACGTACGCCATCGCCCGCACGCCGTCCCAGCGCAGCTCGTACCCCCAGTCGGCGCTGTCGCGGGGGAGCCCGGCGGCGGGAGTGGTGTGCATCGGTCGGACCAGATCCGGCATCGGCGTCCAACCCGGCGGCGCGGGGTCGGTGCGTCGGACCATCCAGTCCCGTCCTGAGGTGGCGAAGAGGACGTACCGGCCGGCGGTCCGGTCACCGGAGAGGGTCACGATCACCTCGTCGTCGCGCCACTTCTCACACCGGTAGGTGCCCCGGTCGTGGATCAGCATCCGGCCGCCGCCGTACTCACCCGCGGGAATCTCGCCGGCGAAGTCGAGGTATTCCATCGGGTGATCTTCGGTGTGCACGGCGAGGTGGTTGCGACCCGGATCGCGGGGCAGGCCGCGCGGCACCGCCCAGGACGCCAGCACCCCCTGGTGCTCCAGGCGCAGGTCCCAGTGCAGGCTCCGGGCGTGGTGCTGCTGGATGACGAAGCGCGCGGTGTCGCCGTCGGCCCCGGGTGTCGTGGGGGTCCGCGCCGGCACCGGCTCCGGCGTACGGGCCGCGTCCCGTCGTCGCCGGTACTCCTCCAGCCGGTCGGTCACACAGGCATTCTGCGGCACACCGGACCCCTGCGCTGGATGCCGGAGTGTCCGGTTCGCTCGGCGGCGGAGGGCTCGGCGGGGTAGAACGGACCTCATGGACCTCACCGACCAGCCCACCGCCCTGCTCCCGGGCGACGTCCGGATGCCCCTGCTCGGCTTCGGTACCTGGCAGGCCACCGGCCAGGCCGGTTACGACGCGGTGCTGGCCGCGCTCGACACCGGCTACCGGCACGTCGACACCGCCACCGTGTACGGCAACGAGCGCGAGGTCGGCCGGGCCGTGCAGGAGAGCGGGCTGCGCCGGGAGGACATCTTCATCACCACCAAGCTCCCGCCGAACCGGGTGGGCCAGGAGCGCGCGACGTTGGAGGCCAGCCTGGAGGCGCTCGGCGTCGACCAGGTGGACCTCTGGTTGATCCACTGGCCGCCGTCGTCACCGTCGGACAGCATCCCGCTCTGGCGTGAGCTGCTGGCGGCCCGGGACGAGAACCTCGTTCGGGCGGTGGGGGTCAGCAACTACAGCACCGGGCAGATCGACGAACTGATCCAGTCGACCGAGGAGAACCCGGCGGTCAACCAGATCGAGTGGAGTCCGGCGCTGTACGACCGGCAGCGGCACGCCGAGCACCGGGACCGGGGCGTGGTGCTGGAGGGTTACAGCCCGTTCAAGACCAGCGACCTCAGCGACCCGGTGCTGACCAGGATCGCCGCCGCGCACGGGGTCTCGCCGGCGCAGGTGGTGCTGCGGTGGCACATCGACCACGAGATCGTGGCGATCCCGAAGTCGGTGACCCCGGAGCGGATCAGCGCCAACTTCGACGTCTTCCACTTCTCGCTCACGGCCGAGGAGATGCGCGACATCGACGCGCTCGGCGACGTCTGAACCGGCGGCTTCGTTCACATCAGGCCGGTGCCGTGCCCGAGCAGGGGCTGCTCGGGCACGGCACCGTTCGCGATTCGGTCGATGGCTGGTTTTGGCCAGGTGGG